>CAZYDY010000020.1:0-11907 GCA_964646245.1 uncultured Sphaerobacteraceae bacterium | reverse complement strand
CCGCCTCCGATAATGCCGATCTTCCTGGGCGCTTCTGCCATAAATGTGTCTACCTTGATGCAATGCAAAACAGAACCGGGAGCCGAAATCGGCCCCCGGTAACTGTAGTATGTTTTTCGCGGATTTGCTGAACTAGATGAAGAGCGGTGCCAGCACCAGTGTGATGGTTGCCAGCAGCTTCACCAGCACATGCAGGCTTGGTCCGGCGGTATCCTTCCACGGATCACCGACTGTATCACCGACAACTGCGGCGGCATGGGCATCTGTGCCCTTGCCAAGAACAGTCCCATCGTCGTCCACAAGCTCTCCGGCCTCAATAGCTTTCTTGGCGTTATCCCAGGCACCGCCACCATTGTTCATCACCAGTGCCATAAGCACACCAACGATTGTTCCGACCATCAGCATTCCTGCGGCGGCCTCCCAACCAAGAATCACTCCAACGAGCACTGGCACCACAACAGCAAGGCTTCCCGGCAGGATCATTTCTCGCAGTGCCGAGCGCACGGAAATGTCCACGCAGGCTCGATAGTCTGGCTGGCTTGTGCCTTCCATGATGCCGGGATCGGCGCGAAACTGTCGACGAACTTCCTCAATCATGGCTGTGGCGGCGCGGCCAACAGCACTCATCGCGAAACTGGAGAATACGAAAACCAGCGCGCCACCGATCAGTGCACCAATGAAAACTCTTGGCTCAGCCAGGTTCACGGTACGGCTGAGCGCGGCGTCCACATTCTTGCCTGCAGCCGTCCCGAATCGCGCCACCTCATCGAGGAATGCAGAGAACAACAGGAAGGCTGCCAGCGCTGCGGTACCGACCGCGTAGCCCTTTGTGAGCGCCTTGGTGGTGTTGCCAACAGCATCCAGGGTATCCGTGACATCACGGATTTCGTCCGGAGCGCCACTCATTTCCACGATACCGCCGGCGTTATCAGTAATAGGTCCGAACGTGTCCATCGCCAAAATGTAGGCGGCGGTCATCAACATACCCATGGTGGCGACGGCAGTGCCGAAGATGCCTGCAGAAATGTCAACATGGGCGATTGTGGTGTCGAACCCATCCACACTCTTGCCAAGGGAATATGAACTCAGGAGCGCGATACCGATCACAATCGCCGGGATGCCGGTGGTCTCGAATCCCACCGAAATTCCGCTGATGATATTCGTTGCTGGTCCGGTTTTGCTCGCCTCGGCAATACCCTTCACCGGTTTGTAGGCGCTCTCAGTGTAGTACTGGGTGATGTACAGGAAGGCTATTGATGTAATCAGGCCAATCAGTCCGCACAGCGCGAACTCCCATCGACCATACGGCAACAGCATGCACAGGCCAATCAGCATCACGCCAGAAATACCAGCCGTAATGTAAAAGCCCTTGTTAAGCTCGGCCATCGGCTGGTCGGTCATCTGCGGCGGCTTCACACTGAATACACCGATGATAGACGCGAGCAACCCGAATGCTGCGATCACGAGCGGGAAGAAGATCCAGATGACGTTCTGGCCATCGTCGGTTCCACCTGCGGCGTGGAACAGTGCCACGCCGAGGATCATGGCACCAGTCATTTCCGCAGCGGAACTCTCGAAGATATCCGCACCGCGGCCGGCACAGTCACCCACGTTGTCGCCAACGAGGTCTGCAATCACAGCCGGATTGCGAGGATCATCTTCCGGAATGCCAGCCTCAACCTTGCCGACAAGGTCGGCTCCGACGTCTGCGGCCTTCGTGTAGATACCTCCACCAAGCTGGGCGAACAGTGCGACGAAGCTCGCTCCAAAGCCAAAGCCGACGATCCAGAACGGAGTCTCGGCCACTCGGGCCCAGCCCTGGCTGGATTCCGCAAACTGATAGACGATTCCGTAAACACCCAGCAGGCCAAGCAATCCGAGTGCAATCACCAGGAAGCCGGAGACCGCACCACCGCGAAGGGCGATGGTCATGGCTGGCCCGGTGCCCTTTACAGCGCCGGCAGCCACCCGAACATTACTCTTTACGGCTACCCACATCGCGATGATGCCGGAAACCGCCGAGAGCACCGCACCAGCCAGGAAGGCGAGGGCAGTGATGACTCCCCGGGCCATCTTGTGATCGTGCTCGAAAATGTATACGAGCCCACCAATTACGATGGCTACAACTATTGCCAGTGAGAAGATGGTTTGATACTGCCGTGTCAGGTATGCAACCGCGCCCTCGTAGATGCGGTTGGAGATGTCCTGCATCTCCAGAGTTCCCTGGTCTTCACTCAACACTTCCTTTGCCATGTACCAGGCAAACGCAATGCCGACCAGTCCAAAGACGACTACCGGTAGCAGGTAGAGAAGCATGTAGTTCACGAAATCCCTCCCCTGTGAGAGCTGAACCTGTAACTTCCGAGGCACGCGTCCACACGCGCACCCGTTGAAATGTGATATGGCTGCTACTATCCCATAGTTTATTGAATTGAGACAGGGTTATTTCAGTACTAAATCTCTGCGCGATAAAGCCCACGCTGCAAAATGTAATCCTCGACATCTTCAGGAACGAGGTAGGTTATCGATTTCCGTAACCGTCGCCGTTCCCGGATTTCGCTTGAGGAAAGCTCGATGAGGGGAGAGTCAAACTCGAGGATGCGCTCTGCCAGGCCTGGCACAGAGTTACGTATGCGGTTATCGATAGTGGATCCCGGCCGTTCCGCCACTCCAAGATGTGCATGCCGAAGAATCGTCCCAGGTTCATGCCAGGTAGCGAACGTCGTGAGTGAATCGGCACCCACAAGGAATACAAGCTCCGTATCAGGCATGGATTCGCCTAGCGAAGTCAATAGATCAGACGTATATGAAGGGGTGCTGCCTCGCAAATCAAGATCGCTGAACTCAAACCGACTATCCAGGCTTACGGCTCGCCGTACCATTTCGGCCCGATGTTCAACCGGTGTGATTTCGTGATGTTTATGGGGCGGGGTCTGTGCTGGCATAAACCAGACGTTGTCCAGGTTTAGCGCATCCATAGCGTAACTAGCCATCACCAAATGACCGATATGAATGGGATCAAACGTGCCGCCGAGAATACCTAATCGGCTCATTACTCCTCCACTCTTACAATCGTAGCCTCTGGCATTGCAGCGACTATGGCCTCGCCGATTTCATGCTCGTGGGTCATCTGAATCGCACTCACCGAGAAGCTCACTTCCCATTCTGAGTTCATCTCGGAATGCTGCACCAGTACAGGCGGAGCGAGTGGGGGACGCACGCTTTCAAGTTCCGCAATGATTGCCTCCAGGGTGGACTTCAACTCCTCAACCGGCAGTGGAGATGTAATGCGGTAACGCACTATTCGCATATTGAACCGGGTTTTGTTCTGCAGCACCTCGGTGAACATCAGCTGGTTTGGCACCATGAGTAATGCGCCATCATCGGTCCTCAACATCGTGGTGCGAATATCGATGCCTTGGACGGTTCCCACGTGCGTCCGGATCATGACGCGATCACCGACGGAAAACGGGCGCTCGGCCAACATGAACAGGCCGGAGATCAGGTTCCGCATAACGTCTTGCAGGGAAAGACCAATGGCGACCGTGAATGCCGATGCCAGGGCGAAGAGCCCGGTGGAATTCACGCCCATGTAGGAGAGCACACCAACGATCGCCACGAGGTAAACGGCAATCGAGATGAGCCTGAAAGCGATCATTGAACCGTTCTTGCCATAGCGGGCGAGGAACGAGCTATCTTTCAGCCGACTAATGAGGACGCGCACAACAATGTACGCAATGGCGAAATAGGCACCGGCGACCAGGGCTATCTCTCCCAGTTCCATGAGGAAATCGAGTGCCCTGTTTCCGATATTTCTGGCCGCATCACTGAACAATTTTCGCCCTCCGGAAAATACTCGTACGTGCATCTGTTCGTACGCAGTTTACATGCGTAAATCGATCGGACGAATCGTACGTTCCGCTTCCAAAATTGGCCGAAACCCCGATAACCACGCTGGAATTTCTATTTCATCGGCCCTACACTGATCCAGAGGAAGCAGGGCTCCCGCGTGTGTAAATGCACGTAATCAAGTTCTCTGTTTCCAAGTATCGCACGCCGTTCCGGCGGACTGTGAAACAAGGTCCCGCAGAACTTGTTTCGCTTGTCCCGCTACCGTCAGGAGCCAAGGTTTCGTGTCGCACAGATCAAATCGAGATCAAGAATATGATCCCATCATGCCCGATCTCCCGGGTGACCCATACGGTCGGGATACAGATCTCTACCCACCGGTGCCTGATTTCCCTGTCTACGATTATTGGGATGAGAGCAATTTCCAAAGCGACTTTGATTCCCAGCGCTACGCGCCTGACATGGTCATACACGACCGGTATTCGGAGCTTCCAGGTGTAACCGCACGCCCAGATCAGGACCGTGTCACCGATCCTGAACCTCAACCTCGTCGCCGACCATATCGCGAACGCCGACGTGAGGCCCAGATGGCCGCATCCGGCGATATCATTTACGACGATATCCAATCAGAATCAGTTGACCTTCCCGGCAAACGTCGCTCCACTCGAGCCATTGACGAAGTAACTGAAACCACGCTGCAAGCGTCGTCAATTCCGGCGGACGTCGTGACAGGTACGCGAAGTACATCGAGATCACGCGACCGTAGGCGAAGCCGGGGCGGAGGAAGCTCATCCTGGGGGTGGTCGCGCATTGTCATGCCATCATTCCGTCAGATGATGGAGCAGGCACTGCCCACGCTGGTAATGGCATTCTCGCTGTTGCTGGGATTCTTTGTCATTCAGCGTATGCCGTCACTGGAAGGTATCTGGGCACTCATTGTTCTTACACCTTCTGTTGTGCTCTTTATGCTGGCTGATAAGCAGGTGCATCCAATGTGGCGCTATAGCGCAATCATGAACCTGTGTGCTGTTGGAGTGTTCTATCCGCTTCTTATCGTGCGGCAGAGTTATCTGCGTGTGCCGTATGTGGAGTGGGGGAACGGAACCCTGCGCATGCCAATGGTAGCAACGCTCACGATTGTGATTTTGCTTGCTGCCATCGCTCTTGGCGCGGCCTGGATGAGCCAGGAGGATCCGGAGTATGCCGGGGTCCTGTTCCTGCCAGCTGCACTGCTTGTGCCTTTCTTTGCAGGGGCCACTGAAATCGTGAGCCTGAGTACGGCGCTGATCATTGCTGCAGGAGTTTTTATCGCCGCGAGCGTGTTGACGGTCATCGCCAGCATGTTACCCGGTGCATATCCCATGTTGCTCGCGCCAATAGCATTGGCAATAGAGTTCTTTGTGTTGCCGCTATCGGATAGCGTTCCTATCTTCCCACTCGGTGCTGGTGTCGCTTCCAAGCTTCTGTTCTTTGTCGTCCTCGCCACCACGGTCGGACTCACCGTTGCAATGCCATCTCTGGCTGCCTGGGTTCGCCAGGTGCGCACACTGGTGAACAGTGTGGACATAGCGCCGGCACGCTACCGCTAAAACCAGACAACCAACGAGGAGAGAGAAGAACCCCTGTCGCAATCAAGCGGCAGGGGTTCTTCTTCATGTGACAGCTTGGGGATTAGGCTTTCTCGCCATCATCCGGGAGCTCGGCCAGTTTCGCTTCGGCAGCGGGGTCCCGTGGTTCTTCAGCTGTGACCGACTGGATCGTTTGATCGTCGTCGAGTCTCTGAAGCTTCACGCCCTGTGTGGTGCGTCCAATGCGGCGCACATCTCCAGCCTGGATCTTTATAACGACTCCAGCGGAGTTCATCATGACGATGGTGTATTCTTCCGTGACCATGGCCGCGCCGGCGATTTTACCGGTACGTGCGGTGACCCGCATTGCCTGGATACCCTTGCCACCTCGACCCTGGACCCGGTATTCCTCAATAGGAGTCCGCTTGCCGAGGCCGTTCTCGGTGACAACCAGTAGCTCGTAGCCTTCCTTCACCGGATCGAATGCGATGACATAGTCATCCTTGTCCATCCGAATTCCGATGACACCAGCCGCAGGTCGACCCATTGGTCGGACATCTGTCTCCTGGAACCGGATGGCCTGCCCACCGTGCGTGACCAGTATTACGTCGCCGTTGCCATCGGTCTTGCGAACCCAGGCAAGCTCGTCCTCGGGATCAAGTCCAATGGCGATCAGGCCATTAGAGCGTACAGCCTTGAATTGCTCCAGGCTAACGCGCTTGACTGTGCCCTTGCGCGTAACAAAGAACAGGTACCAACTCGGATCAAAGTCCCGGATCGTCAGCATCGTGGCCACTGTCTCGTCGGGCTGCATGTTGACGACGTTTTGGATCGGCAGTCCCTTCGCCTGGCGGCTTGCGTCAGGAAGTTCATGCACCTTCAGCTGATACACGCGTCCACGATTCGTGAACACCAGCAGCGAATCCATCGTATTCGCGCTAATGATGTCCTTCATCTTGTCCTGGTCGCGTGTGGTTGCACCAATTACGCCACGGCCACCGCGTCCTTGCTGACGGTATGTCTCGCTCGGAACGCGCTTGATGTAACCGCGTTCGGTTATCGTGACAAGCACATCGACTTCAGGGATAAGATCTTCATCACTGAGAGAACCGGAAACATCCTGGATGCGAGTTCGGCGAGCGTCGCCGTACTTTTCCTTGATCTCGGTCATGTCGTCCTTGATTAGGCCAAGGATGCGCTCAGGATGTGCCAGGAGGCCCTTCAGGTACTCAATGGTAGCCAGGACCTCGTTGTATTCGTTCTCAATCCTCTGGCGCTCGAGAGCGGCAAGACGAGCGAGTCGCATATCGAGAATCGCCTGCGCCTGCAGTTCACTGAGGCTAAAGCCCTTCATCAGGTTCGTGCGAGCAGTCTCTGAATCGCGAGAGCGCCGAATGGTCGCGATGATCTCGTCGATATTATCGAGGGCGATCTTGAGACCTTCGAGAATGTGCGCGCGCTTCTGGGCGCGGTCCAGCTCGAATTCGGTTCGGCGAGTGATAACGACCTGACGGTGCGCGATGAACTCGGTGAGTGCCCGCTTCAGCGTCAGAACGCGCGGCTGTGTTCCGTTTTCAACCAGGGCGAGCATGTTCACGCCAAAGCTTTGCTGAAGCTGTGTGTGCTTGAAGAGGTTGTTCAGCACCTTGATTGGCTGGGCATCGCGCTTGAGCTCAATCACCATGCGCATACCGGTGCGGTCGCTCTCATCACGTAGGCCACTGATGCCGTTCAGCTTGCCTTCACGAACCAGGTCGGCAATGCGCTCAAGGAGCGTCGCCTTGTTAACCTGATAGGGAAGCTCGGTGACAACAATCTGGAATCGGCCACCACGATCCTGTTCTTCTGTGAACGCCTTGGCGCGCATCACGACGCGTCCACGTCCGGTGGCGAAGGCGGTCTGGATTCCCTCGCGGCCGAGAATCGTGCCGCCCGTCGGGAAGTCCGGTCCTGGAACCACTTCAAGAAGTTCATCCAGCGTCGCTTCAGGGTTATCAATCACGAGCGATACTGCATCGCAGATTTCGCTGAGGTTATGCGGCGGGATGTTCGTTGCCATACCGACGGCAATACCGGTACTGCCATTGATGAGGAGCTGCGGAACACGCGCCGGCAACACCTCTGGCTGGGTCATTGAGTTGTCGTAGTTCGGGATCATGTTGACGGTGTTCTTGTCGATATCCACCATCAGCTCATCCGCGATCGGGGTGAGCTTCGCTTCGGTGTACCGCATGGCCGCTGCGCGGTCACCGTCTACTGAACCAAAGTTTCCCTGACCGTCCACAAGTGGATAGCGCAGTGAGAAATCCTGCGCCATACGTACCAGCGTGTCGTACGCGGCCTGGTCACCGTGAGGGTGATAGCTTTTGATCACTTCACCAACAATACCGGCGCTCTTGCGATAACGGGTATTTGCACGCAGCCCCATTTCGTTCATCGCGTACAACACGCGACGGTGAACGGGCTTGAGACCATCTCGCGCATCCGGAAGGGCGCGAGAAATGATTACGCTCATAGCGTAATCAAGATACGATTGCTGCATCTCGTCTTCGATGCTTGCTAACCGAACATTTCCAATTGAATCCATATAAGGGGCTCCCACAAAGCTAACTAAAATCGTTGAGCCTAACGTCTAATATTACCGCAATTTCGTTGATATTTCAATGAAATTGGCCCCATGGAACAGAAGTAAACCAACGGCTTAAGGCGTACTTAATGAAAACGGTATGAACGCCTCCGTTACGGAAGCGTTCATACCATCGAACATCTTCGTTTTATGCGGTAAGACGTGATTAGTTTTGCTGGGTACCGCACTGCGGGCAGAACTTTGCATTGGCCGGGATACTGGCTCCACATTCCATGCAGAACTTGTTGTCACCGGTTGCACCGCCTCCGGTTCCAGTTTGCTGCTGGTTCTGACCCTGATTCTGCTGATTACTATCGTTCTGCTGCTGATTACTGTTGTTCTGCTTGCTGTCACCGCTGAATGCATCACGGAAGGCGCCAGACATCGCGCCAGCCATGCCGAGCCCTGCTCCCATGCCCATACCCATTCCCGCGCCTTCACCGGCGGTACCGGGGTTATTGGCGGCATCGGCGATGCCCTGGGCAGTCTTGAACTTCAGGTACTCATCCATGTTGCCGATTGCACCCATTCCGGAGCGCTGGTCGATCATCTCCTGAACGTCTTCTGGCGGAGTGATCGCCTGAATCTGGAAGCTGGTAAGTTCGAAACCGTAGCGGGCGAAGTCGTCGGCCAGGGCAGCGCGGGTAGCGTTGCTCATCTCGAGCGTCATGCGGGCAAGATCAAGGAGCGATGTCTGGACATCTGCAAGGATGTCCATGAACTCCTGAATCACAATACTGCGCAGGAAATCCTCGATCTGGCTTGTGTTGTAACTTCCGCGTGCACCCACCACCTGATTCACGAACATCTGTGGATCTTTCACCCGCATGGAGTAGGTGCCGAATGCGCGCAGGCGCACCATCCCGAGATCGGTATCCCGGAACGTAATCGGTTGCGACGATCCCCACTTCATATTGGTGAACTCGCGCATGTTGATGAAGTAGACCTCGGCCGTGAACGGCGAGTCTCCTCCAAACGCAGCACCAATCAGGCCTCCAAGAAGAGGGATGTTGTTCGTGCTGAGCGTGTGGCGTCCAGGACCGAACATATCCAGCGCCTTGCCATCCCGCATGAACACTGCACGCTGGCTCTCTCGCACCACCAATTGGGAGCCGAGTCGGAATTCACCGGCACCGTTCTCCGGTACGCGGCGTACTATTTCGTTTGATCCCTCGTCGGTATATTGAATCAGATCAAGAATGGCCATACATGCCCTCCCTATCGGCTCCCTGAGCGAGCCGTGTCAAACTATGAGCTCTGCTCGTCAGTGACAATCTCGCCCTGGTGGATTTCGTTTTGCTCTGCTGTTTCCATGTCGGACGTGGCATCCTGACCGGATTCAAGATAGCCGCTGTGCCCACTCTTCAATGCTTCCAGTTCCTTCTCAATATCGACATCGTAGTCGAGTTCGCGGAACTGCTCATCAAAGGATTCAGACTGCATTTCGCCAATGGCAAGCGCCTCGGATTCCGTCGCGCGGATTTTGCGCTCCATGCGCTCAAGCTCGGAGCTGGCATCCATTGGTGTGAGTGAGACGGTGCTGGCCATCTGCGTGACCTGCTTGGTTGCCTGGGCTCGTTTCTGGCGAGCAATCAGCGAATCGCGCTGGCTGAGTGTGTGTTGATACTTGCTCTCCAGTTGGCGCAACTGATCTTTCAACCGGGACACAGTTTGAACCTGGATCTCGTGCTGCTTGGAGTACACAGCAGCATTTTCATCCTGGTCGCGCTTGCGCCGGAGAGCTTCGCGTGCGAGCTCATCCTTGCCCGCATCCACCGCGCGCTTGGCCTTGGCTGCCCACTCGCCAGCCAACTGCTTCGTCTCCTGGAGATCTGCCTCCAGTTCCTTCTCCTGAGCGATCATTGCCGCTACCTGTGAGCGAGCCGTGCGCATGTTTGAATCCATATCCCGCAGGATTTGGTCAATCATCTTTTCCGGATCTTCAGCGCGATCCAGAACGTCGTTAATATTTGCCCGAATCAGGCGGGACATGCGATCGAAAATACCCATTGCGTTTCCTCCGTATGTGACATCACGTTAGGCGACGCCGTAAACTTCAACGTCCTTGTCCACAATCGTGGCCCCCGAGAACTGCTTAATGGTATCGCCAAAGGCGAGGGTGAACTCCACCCGGTTATCCCCCAAATCACGGTAAGAATACCGGGCAGGAACTCCTTCTTCCTGACCCTGATCTGTGTCGATACTTGCTGTACCGGGAACCATTGTCTGGAATCCGCCCTGCTGGGCCGATTCCTCTGTCACACGCGCAGAATTCATGCCTGAGATTGATGAGCCCAGCAACCAGGTAGCACCTTCGGGTTCCGAGCTTACACGCGCCAGCAAGATATTGCCTTCATCGGTCTTGAGGGAAATGATTCCGTTGGTGATGTAGTTATCACCCAGCACGCTAAGTGCGTCACCTTTCTTGAGATGAAGCAGGGGAGAAGGCTCTACAACTTCCGGTATCGCCAGGAGTTCCATGGTGGCTTCATCGTGGCTCGGCTTGCCGTTCTCGACAACTGATCCGCGGCCATCGAAAACACTGCCCAAACGATTGATCTCATCCAGCATTCGGCTGAGGGCTTCCTTGTCCGGCGGAGTGGCAGCAGTGAGTTTGCCTACTTCGGCGGAAAGTGCATCGACTTCGCGAAGCAGTGCGGAATCGAACAACCTCAACTGTTCGAGCGCACGCTCATCGATACTGCTGTCCGAGAAGATTCCACCGTATCCATATGATGCTGTTCGAACTCGATCCGCCAGCAGGCGAATCTGACCGATAGCCGGCTCAATGGCGGCAAGACCTTCGAAATCCCGAGTCCTGCTCAGCTCAGCGTTGTAGCGGGTCAGTGTATCGACCTGCGTCGTTAGTGCCTTGGCTACCGTATCGCGTACTTTCTTGTCAGCATCGCGGCGACTTTCCTTATCCTGATACCCCTTGTAACCGGGGATTTTATCCAGTCCACCCTGGATGAAGTTCTCTACTCTGGACATTGCTTGGTCATCCTTTCCGACAATCTGATGTGTTACAGGAAGATTTCAGAGCCGCAATACGGACATTTGATGATGCCCTTACCGGCCAGCTCCAATTGGCCGCCACAATTCGGGCAGTTCGATTGTCCTTTCAACGCGGATGCATCCACGGAATACAGCACACCCTTGTCCCAATCGACGTAGCCAGAAAATAGTCCGCGACCCACAAGATCATAGATATCGTTTCGAACCCGATCGGTCGTAGCGTTCAATTCCAGTACGAGATCGGAAACGGCAACCTGACCTCGCGTTTTGACCATATCGAGGAGCTTGCGCTGCTCGCGGACGTTGGCGAGATCTCGCTCTTCATCGCTTCCCTTCTTGTACAGGAACAGCCCCGCACCGAGAAGCGGAAGAATCAGCACGCCTGCGAACAGGGAAGCACCAAATGCAGCACCGGAAGCGTTGATTGTCCCTTCGCGATTTCCGAAGAAAAGCCAGAGCCCCAGCGCAATCGCCAGAACCACTCCAGCCACCGTCAGAATAAGGCCAACGGTTTTGCCACGAGAGTGCACTCCACGCTCCTTTGCCTAGTCGACCACCAGGTCCACATTACTTCAAGAGATATTCTTCCAGAATTATACGTGTTTTACGGGCTGTTTGTTCCCAGGTGAATTTCTGGGCGTGATTGAGACCTTCTCGAATACGATCCGTCCTTAGTTCTTCGTTACTGAGAAGCGATGATAATTGAGTCATGAGAGATGATTCGTCGTCATGCTCGAACTGGATTGTCGCCGTCCCGCCGATTTCGTCCAGTGAACTACCTTGCGCCGCGATCACCGGGGTCCCGCTGGCCATCGCCTCCAGAATCGGCATGCCAAAGCCTTCGAATTT
>CAZYDY010000019.1:0-11909 GCA_964646245.1 uncultured Sphaerobacteraceae bacterium | reverse complement strand
GTCGGGGGTTGTGGGCATGTTGGCTTCATTGCCAATTATTACTTCCCGCTAGTGGCAATGAATCCGGAAGACATCTGACTTGCACTAACAACCTAACATAATAATAGGTAGTGCCGGCATTCACCGCATCTTTCGCCGGGGTATCCCACAAAATCCTTTTCACAGGTATGATGCTTGGTACCTGCGAAATTGCAGCTTGAGAGTTAAGCAAGAGAAGCGCCTATGGCACCGTCTACACACCATATGCACGATGCTTCGGATTCCCTTGCCCGGCGAGCCCACGCGCGATCTGGAGTTAGCTTCGCGCCGGATTGGTCGACCGCGGTGGGGGATGCGATCGATGATGTGATGGCGTGCCGTGATTCTGCTCCGGACCTGGTGGTGGTCTTCATCACCTCTGCATGGAGCGAGCACTACGATACGATCATTCCGCGTATTCAGAATGAAACCGGCTGCGGTGCGCTTATCGGCTGCTCGGCTTCGGGTGTGATTTCCGATGCCACATGCCACGAATCCGCACCTGGTATCTCCATCCTGGCGATGTGGTTACCCAATGCCAGGCTCACGCCCATGCATCTCTCCACGGCACCACAAAGCTGGCCGTGGGGAGATGACATTGCCAAGGATGATGTTCGTGGCATCCTGCTCTTCTCCGATCCGTACCGTGTGGATGCGCAAAACATTTTAATCGGGCTGCGCGACAGTAGCCCCGGCATCCCGATGATTGGTGCGCTTGCCAGCACGTCGCAACCGAACCGCAAGGCCTGGGTGTTTGTGGATGGAGAGATCCATACCTCCGGCGCCGTCGCCCTCACACTCGAAGGGCCGTACGACCTGCTGGTGCGTGTGAGCCAGGGCGGTACACCTGTCGGCGAAACGTGGACCATGACATCGGTTGATCGCAACCGTATCGTGACCATTTCCAATCGACCTGCGGTCGACGTGATGCACGACACGCTCAACGCGCCGGAGAATCGGAAGCTCACCATGGCTGACCTGATGATCGGGTTACCCATGGATGAGTACCAGGATGAATTCTCGCGGGAAGATTTCGTGGCGCGCGGCATTATCGACACCGATGACGATGGAGCTATCCGCGTGGGAGGCATTCCCCGGCAGGGGCAATCGGTGCAGTTCCTGAAGCGGAACGCGAAGTTGGCATCGGAAGACCTGGAAAAGCGGTTGCAGTATTTTCGCGATCTCGATCGCCATGTGGTGGGCGCAATTCTCAGTACATGTAAGGGACGGGGAACTGCGATGTTCGGCCGCAACGACCACGATGCAAGCGCGGTCGCGAAGGCATTGCCAGATGTGCCAGTGGTTGGGCTGTACTCGCTCGGGGAGCTCGCACCAGTGCGCGGTGTTCCTGCCTACAACACGTTCGCAGCGGCGTTGGCGGTGATTGTGGAACGTTAATCCCGAGGGTTGTTCCCGGTGAGGCGTACTATCCGCGATCCAACATGCGTTGGCCCAGGGCCGTTGCCAACAGATGCAACGCGGCCTGTGTGCTGTGGCCGCTGGTATCCAGCATTGGGTTCAGTTCCACAAAATCGAATGACCGAATCGGCACTTTCGTCCATGCACCGAGGTAGCGCATCACCTGGCTGGCTTCGCGAATGGTGAGTCCGCCCGGATAGCGTGTACCTGTACCCGGGAAGATACCGGGATCCAGCACATCCACATCGAATGACAGGTGAATCGCGTCCACTCCGTTCCCGACCAGGTATTCGAGCGCGGCGTCCAGGCCGGCGATGATACCGTCATCGCTCCACTCATCCATGGTGCGCGCAAAGATATTGCGCTCCACGATCAGGTTCTCTTCAAACAAATCGATGTCGCGAATACCGAGATAGGCGACCTGGTCGGCATTGATCATCGGCGAGAAACCCGCCAGCTGGGTGCTCCGTGGCAGGTCTGCTTCTGTTGCACCCAGCGCGACAGCCAGCGGCATTCCGTGAATGTGTCCGCTCAGGCTGCCTTCCGGCGTGTTGATATCGGCATGCGTATCGATCCAGAGTACCCCGACCTTTTCTGCATTGCGCACGGCTCCGGCAATGGATCCCATCGCGATCGAATGGTCTCCACCGAGAACAATCGGCAGGTGTCCCTTTTTGATGGTGGTATCCACTGCGTCTGCCAGCAGGGTGTTCGCGTTATCGATTGCATCCAGGAACACCAGGTCGCGCTGATGCAGCCTGGCGCGTGCGCGTGGAACATCCTCAACCGGAATAGTGATGGGTGGTTCCAGCCGACTCAGCAGTTTCTTGAAGTGTCCCTCCAGCCAGCGCTGCTCCAGTCCGTCTCGCAGCGCAATGGCGCCGTGATCGGTTCCAGGAACCTCGCATCCGTACCATAGCGGTACGGCAATCGGCTGCATGCGGGCGGTACGGAGGAAATTGAACTCCGACATTACATCTTCTCCGGCGCCACAATACCGAGCAGCGCAAGTCCGTTGCGAATCGTGATGCGGGTGGCGGTTACCAGTGCGAGCCGCGCCTGCTTCACCTTGGGATCAACGCCCTCAGCCAATACCGGTGCTTCGTGATAGAAGTCGTTGAAGCGCTTGGCGAGTTCGAAGACGTAGTTGGTGATGTGCAGCGGTCGGTGCTCATTGGCGGCGCGCTGAATAATCTCCGGGAACGCCGAGATCTGCTGCAGGAGATTGAGCTCTTCCGCGATCGGGTTGGAGAAGTCCGTCTCTTCCAGTTTGCCCACGACATCTGCATCCGAAATTCCGGCGCGCTCCAGAATGCGGCATGCGCGAGCATGTGCGTATTGAATGTACGGTGCGGCGTGCCCCTCGAAGCTGAGCGCTTCGTCCGGGTCAAACACGATGACCTTGTTGCCGTCGCGCGCGAGCATGGCGTACTTGATGGCGCCAATCGCGATTTCGTGGGCGGCCTGCTCCTGTTCCTTTGGTGGGAGCGAGGGATTCTTTTCCTTCACTACCTCCAGTGCGCGAGCGATCATGGCGTTACGCACATCTTCCAGCAGCGGAGCATTGCCCTTTCGGCTGCTCATGATGCCGCTGGGCAGCGTCACAAACTCGTATCCGAGGTGAATATTGGCGTTGGCATCATCGAAGCCGTACAGCTCGAGAATGCGTGTGATTTGATCGAAGTAAAGTGACTGGCGTACATCAACGACCCAAATGGACTGGTCGATATCGTAGTTTTCGAACTTCTTCTTCGCCAGCGCGAGGTCCTTGGTGGAGTAGAGCGTGCTGCCATCGCTGCGCAGGATCGGCAGGGTGCGATACGTTTCCTGCTCCAGGCCGAGCTTCTCGTCGATCTTGACGACTGGCAGTCCATCGCTGATTTCAGCGATACCGCGCTCCAGCAACTCGCGCACCATGGCGCGGCCTTCTTCTTCGACTTCGCTCTCGGTGAACCAGACATCAAGCTCGGCGCCGAACTCGTCGAAAATCTCGCGGAGTTCATCCATGCTCCAGCCGCGGGTGGTTTCCCACAGCTGCACAAAGTCTGGATCCTGGTCTTCCCATAGTTGGAAGGTGGCCTTCTCATCAGCAATCCACTGCGGCACATGCGGCCACCATTCGATTGTGCTGTTGAGCTGCTCCCATTCGGCATAGCGTTCCTTTGCTGCCGAGGCGATTTCTTCATCCTCGACCTCGGTCTGGACCTGCAAGTGGTCGCCAAGCAATTGGAAGTAGGGGACGATCACATTCTCATCGAGCAGTTCTTCCGGTTTGATCTCACCCTTGTTCGTTGCCTTGCCGAGCAGGTAGGCGATGTCCTCGCCATCGATTGGCTCATCGTCGTTCCACATCTGCTTCAGGATGCGATCGACACTCTCGGGGAACGCGAGATCGGTTTCGTGCAGGTCTTTCAGGAATGCCAGCACATCGTCGCGATAGGCCAGGCGCGTGCGGGCTTCTACATAGATCTCACCGAGCCAACGGCCGCGGCTGATGCCAGCCGGGGGTTGTTCGCCGGCGTGGAATGCACGCAGTGCCCAGAGGCACATCACCACATGTCGACCGATATCGCCGATATAGGTAACCGGGATGGTGCTATTTCCGCCGGCTTTGCTGATGTTGGTGAGGGCCACACCCAGGCAGATATTGCGCAGGTGCCCAACATGGGCCGCCTTGTGCGTGTTGAGCTGACTGTGCTCAATCATCACCTTCAGGTTGCGACTATCCGGAGCGGCGTGACCATAGGTGTCGTCCTGCTCCATCACTTCGCGGATCAGGCGGTTGGTGGTGGCATCGGCGTCGTAGGCGATATTGATGTAGCCATTGACGGCCTCAACGCTTGCGAAGCGACCTGTACCGGAGATATGGGCGGCAAGCTTCTCTGCAAGTTCCTGGCTGGCGCTACCCACGCGCTGGTTAACGAGCTTCTTCGATTCCTTCTTGCTCAGGCCTTCCAGGGCGCCTTCGGATTCCAGCTGCTGCTGAACGATATCGCCGGCGACCATCCGGGCGATGGTGCTGGCGCTGCCCCAGGTTCCCTCAAAAGGAAGCGGACGCAGATCGAGCGGACGGGTGCCGATATCCACACCTTCGCTGTTAAGCGCGGCTTGGATCGCTTCGATGGCGGCATGTTCTTCCCGGGCGATAACGCCGGTGTTCGAATTCTGGGCAGGCTGGTTGGTCATTTAAGGGTTTGGTCTCCTGATATGGGATACGCGGCTTCTGTTACCCAACAACGCCCAATACGGGCGGTGAGAGGATTGCCGTTCTCATAATAATAGGTTGGCTACCGTTCGGTATCGGGGAGATCCTCGGTGAAATCGTCTGGCTCGTTATGTGCGGAGCGATTGCCGATGATCACGAGGATGCCGATGAGGAAGATCACGATTCCCGCGATCAGTACGATCATTTGGTAGTAGCCGAATCCTCGACCGGTGCCAATGTTGATCGTATCCGCCAAAATAGCGATGGCGGCGATTACCAGACCAGTGAGCATGAGTGCCACACTCAGCATTCGCTGGGATTGCGGGGGTGTTGGTTGCACGGTTATAGCTCCGAAAACGGCGATAAACCAGCGCACAGCGGGGCTCTGGCCAGCGGACTCTCCTCTTCGGAAGAGTATACATGAGGCATGCATGCAGCGAGTGTGGGGGAAACCCGCCGGAGATGCTATCCTCAAAGAGGTATATTTCGAGGCCCGAAGGCCCTTCTTGTAGGGGCTTATCTGGTAGCAGGTCCCGGGAAATTTCGGACGAATGCTTGACCGGAGGGAAGGGATTTGGGTATACGTACTATTACACGAGACAACATGCTCGTGGCTGTGTCAGTTACCTCTGTGAAGGCCACCCGTGGGTGGAGTGGTTCATACGCAACGCAACACAGATAAAAAGCGAAAGAGTGTACGGCTCACGGGTCTGGGGACCTGTGCGGCCGATACGTGTTGGATTTAGGCCCCTTGGAGAGACATCGGGCAAATATGGGGAGGCAGAATGGACGAGCAGCGCCATAATCGGCAAAATAGCTCGGCACGGCGAGGGGTAATCCCAAAACTGGTTTCGCTTGGCGTTCTCGCAATGGGTGCCATGCTCGTGCTGAGTGCCTGCGGTCCGGATGGCGAAAAGCCTTACTCCACCGTTGATCCGGCATCAACAACTGCTGAGGATATTCATAGCCTCTACAAGTTGATTTTCTGGCTCTCACTTGTTGTCTTTGTCGGTGTCCAGTTCTCCGTCGTCTACCTCTCCCTGCGGTATCGCCGCAAGAAGAGCGATGTGAAACGACCACCACAGGTACACGGTAACAAGCAGCTGGAGCTGATCTGGACTGTTATTCCCGCGGTTGTCCTTCTTATTCTGTTGATCCCAACCCTGAACGTGCTGTTTGATCACGATGCCCAGGCCCAGGAAGGTGACCTGCAGGTAGATGTGTACGGCAAGCAGTGGTGGTGGGAATTCCACATGGGTGAGGATCAGGTCCAGAATGGCGACAGCCTGGACGTGGTAACTGCCAACGAGATCGTGATTCCTGTTGGTCGTAACACCGTCTTCAACCTGTACTCGAACAACGTGATCCACAGCTTCTGGGTGCCACAGCTCACCGGCAAGCTCGATGTGATCCCCGGCCACGTAAACAGCCTTTCCATCACACCTACCGAAACCGGCGAATTCTATGGTGAATGTGCGGAGTACTGCGGTGCCCAACACGCCTGGATGCGCTTCAAGATCACCGTGGTGGAGCAGGACGAGTTTTACAACTGGGTGAACAACTGGCGCAGTAGCCCGGCTGTCTCCACCCAGGCCCAGGAAGGCGATACCGGCATTGTGCAGGCACCGGCCAAGTTCAGCGTCTGCCTCAGCTGCCACACCTTCAACGGCTTCGAGAACGCAACCACACTCACCGGTATTGATGCTCCGGCCACGTTCGGCCCAGACCTGACGATGCTGGTTTGTCGTGAAACGTTTGCAGCGGGTCTCATGGAGACAACGCCTGAAAACCTGAAGCAGTGGTTGCTGGATCCTGGCGCTGTGAAGCCAGAGAACTACATGGCCACGCAAATTGGACCAGGTAAGCCGATTGAACTCACGGATGAGGAAGCAGAAGAATTCGTTGACTTCCTTTACACCATGGTGCCGGAAGGAGGTTGTCTCGCCCCTGACGGGTGGAACTCCTCCGGCGGCGATGGAGATGCAACTCCGCAGGCAACACCAGCCGACGAGTTGCAGGCAACGCCGGCTGCCTGAGTCCTGGCCGTCACATATTCAACACAGTCGCGGGGCCAATAAGGGCCACGGGTAGGAGCGCGATATGTCATCTATTGCACAGCCACAAGCGAACACCACGGTGCAAGCCGAAATTGTTCCGCAGTCTGGCACCAAAAAACGAACAGGTGTGTGGGATTGGCTCACCACCATTGATCACAAGAAGATCGGCATCATGTATGGTGTTGCTTCCATCTTCTTCCTCATGGTTGGTGGCCTGGAAGCGCTGTTGATCCGCACCCAGCTGATCACCAGCGGTAACAGCCTCATCGATGAAAAGCTCTACAACGAGCTCTTCACCATGCACGGCACCACCATGATCTTCCTCGGGGTCATGCCGCTTACGGTGGCCTTCTGGAACTACGTCATGCCGTTGCAAATCGGCGCGCGTGACGTCGCCATGCCGCGCCTGAACGCGCTGAGCTTCTGGCTCTTCCTGTTCGCGGGGCTGGTGCTGAACATCAGCTGGTTCTTCAATGAAGCTCCGAACCAGGGTTGGTACGCATACGCGCCACTGACCGACCTGGCCTGGAACCCATCCCGCGCAGTTGACTTCTGGATCGTGGGACTCACCATCGCCGGTATTTCATCGATGCTTGGTGCGTTCAACTTCATTGTTACGATCCTGAACCTGCGAGCGCCGGGCATGAGCCTGATGCGCATGCCGATCTTCACCTGGACCACCCTGATCACCGCTATCCTGCTGATCATGGCGTTCCCGGCCATTACCGTTGCTATCGTCTTCCTGATGTTCGATCGCTGGCTTGGCACCAACTTCTTCGTTGTGGCTGCTGGTGGTGACCCGCTGCTCTGGCAGCACCTCTTCTGGATCTTCGGTCACCCCGAGGTCTACATCATGATCCTGCCGGTGTTCGGTATCGTTTCGGAAATCATCCCGACGTTTAGCCGTAAGCCGCTGTTCGGTTACAGCATCATGGTGTACGCCACCGCCGCCATCGCCTTCCTGGGCTTCGGTGTGTGGGCTCACCACATGTTCACCACGGGTCTTGGCCCCACAGCCAACGCCGTCTTCGCTGCCACCACAATGACCATCGCCATCCCGACCGGGGTGAAGATCTTCAACTGGCTCGGCACAATGGCGTTAGGGCAAGTGAGGTTTACCACGCCCATGATGTTCGCGGTGGGCATGGTCAGTATGTTCACCATCGGTGGTATTTCGGGCGTCATGCACGCTACTGCACCGATTGACGCGCACCACAACGATAGCTACTTCCTGATCGCGCACTTCCACTATGTACTGTTCGGTGGATCGATGTTCGGCCTGATCGCTGGTATCTACTACTGGTTCCCCAAGATCTCCGGGCGCATGATGAGTGAAACCCTGGGCAAGTTGAATTTCTGGACGGTATTTGTCGGGTTCAATGCCACTTTCTTCCCCATGCACTTCCTGGGGCTGGAAGGTATGCCACGCCGCTACTACACCTATGGTGAAGGTGCCGGCTGGAACTTCTGGAACCTCGTCGTTACCATCGGCGCCTACATCCTTGGATTGGGAATGCTGATGTTGCTCTACAACGTGGGTAACACGCTCCGACGCGGCAAGCGCGTGGGTGCAAACCCGTGGGATGCGCCAACGCTCGAGTGGGCAACAACCAGCCCGCCGCCGGTGTACAACTTCGCCGAGCAGCCGATGGTTGCCAGCCGCGATCCGCTGTGGGCCGAGAAGTATGGCCACACAGGTGACGCACCAGCGTACATCGAGAGCGAAGAGATTGTGTTCGCGAAGGATGCCGGCGACAAGATTCGCCTGCCGAACCCGAGCTTCTGGCCGCTGTTCACGGCATTGGGCATTCTGTTCCTGAACGCAGGGTTCCTGTTCGATACGATCACGCTGTTCTATCTTGGCCCGTTAGCCATTACGATTGTGTCTCTGACCGGTCTGATTATGGTGCTTTGGGGCGTCTTTGCCTGGGCATTCGAGCCCACTGGCGTCGAGGGCCTGCACTAGGCTGACTGGGAGGACGAAAAATGGCACAAGCACTTGATGTCGCACCAGCCGGTGCCGGTCACGGTAACGTGGCTGATCACGGTAGTCACGAACCACCCCACGAATCTACAGGGGTGGAAAACCGGAAGCTCATGATCTGGCTGTTCCTGGCCAGTGACTGCATGCTCTTCGGCTCGTTGATTGCTACATATATGATTTATCGCGGGCGCACCGCAGAAGTGGGTGTTGGTCCGTTCCCGCAGGAACTGATTGATATCCCGTTCACCTCGGTGAGTGCGTTCGTACTGCTCATGAGCTCACTTACCATGGTGCTGGCTTTGAGTAGCCTGGAGAAGGGTCACCTGCGGAACTCCCGTATTTGGCTCGCTGCCACCGCAATTTTGGGGCTCACGTTCCTTAGCGGCCAGGTGTTTGAGTTCACCGAGTTCTATCACGCCGGCCTCACCCTGCAGGGCAACATCTTCGGTAGTACCTTCTTCACGCTCACCGGTTTCCACGGTGTTCACGTGGGCATAGGTGTGCTGTGGTTGCTTGGGCTGCTGTTCGTGAGTTTGCGTGGTGGTCTCAAACAGGAGAACTCCGTAACGCTCGAAATCGCCGGTTTGTACTGGCACTTCGTGGATATCGTCTGGATCATCATCTTCACCCTGGTGTACTTGTTGCCGTACGGCGACATGCCAGCGGCCGATGAAAATGCAACCCGTGGCCTGCAGATTGCACAGACGGTGCTACAGCACTTCTAGGCGGGAGGAATACTAATGTCGAGCACAACAGCGCATATAGAAGACGCACATGATCATGGTCCCGCGCAGAGTTTCTGGGTAAGGCTCGCGATCGTACTGGCAATCATTACCGCTGTCGAAGTCGCGATTTACTACATCCCTGCGCTTGAAGGCGTATTGGTGCCGTTGCTTGTGGTACTTTCGGCAATCAAATTCATTGCCGTTATCTGGTACTTCATGCACCTCGCGTATGACCCGTTCATCACCAAGGGCATCTTTATCGCAGCCCTCATCGTCAGCATCGCGGTCTTCATAGGATTGTGGGTGATGATGTACTACGACAATCCAACCGTCTTCCACCCGAACACAAGTATTTTCGACCAGAAGCCGTCTGGCCCATAACGTACGTGGCCTGCCGGGTGATGGGTAGAGTGAATTCCTAGATGCTGCAATCGTTGCACATAATGCCGCTCCTGCACGTAGGGGGACCCGAGCCAATCGGATTCCCCTACACGCACTGGATCATTGAGCCAGCTGTGGCGGTAGCCATGATGATCATGACCATCGCGTACTTCCTGGTGATTGGTCCGCTGAATCGTCGCCGGCCCGGCATTGAGAACCGTCCAGTTACCAACGCCCAGATCCGATGGTTCATTCTGGGGCAGGTTTTCCTGCTCATTTCGCTTGGTCCGCCGCTGGATGACTGGAGCTACCACTTCTTCGCCAGTGTGCACATGGTGCAGCACTTGCTGCTGATGTTTGCAGTTGTACCGTGCTGGATTAAGGGTACGCCCCCGTGGGTGTTGCGACCGTTGATGGATAACCCCGTCGGTCGGTTCATGCTCACCAAGGCTCCCCGCGCATTGCCCGGGTTCGTTCTCGCTTCAATGATCATCGTGCTGTGGCACTTCCCGGCCCTGTACAACCTGACGCTGGAAAATCAGTTCGTGCACGCAATGCAGCACATCGCTTTCCTCGTGGCAGGCTTCCTGTTCTTCTGGCCAATCATGAGCACGCTGCCAGAGGCCCCGCAGCTATCACCATTGATGAAGTGCCTCTACCTGTTCTTGCAAACGCTCCCAAGCGGAGTCGTCGGCGCCATGATCGTCTACGCCGGCCCCGGCCTGTACCCGCACTATGAACAGGCGGTACAGCGCCCGTTTGGTATCAGTGTTGCAGAGGATCAAACGCTGAGCGGACTCATTATGTGGGTTGGAATGAACACGGTATTCCTGGCCATGATCACCGTCATCTTCCTCAGGTTCGCCGCCGAAGAAGAGAAGAAGGACGAGGAAGCGATTCGATCTGGCGTGGCGCCAACCCGGATAGTCCCTGTGAAGGAACCAACGGGCGCGCATACAGCCTGATAGCGAATGGAGGTGTGGTATGGCAGTCCCGATTCAAACCCCGCCACCACCTTCGGATACCGAGCGCGCTGTGCAGCGCATGGAAGCGGAAAGAAAACTGTTCGCCGATGAACGGTTTACCGCCTGGGCAGTAGTTTGGACACTGTTTGGGTTTAAGATTGGTACGATAGTTATTATCGTGCTCCTCGGCGCTCGAAACGCTGAGGCTGGTAGCGAGAAGTGGTGGGCATATATCCTTTCCACTACCTGGTACTGGTTCTTTATTCCGCTTGTTGCAATAAGCGGACTTGTTGCATGGCGTTTACGCTTGCGCCGTGCGCGAAAACAGGTATCCAGGCTGAGAAGGAGCGAGTTCTCGGAACTCAGCGCTTCGGAGTTTGGGGCCTTGACCGCTGAAGAGAAAGAACGTTTGCGCCAGGTACAACGCCTGGAAGAACACGACCGGTAACGTTTAGTGGGAGCAGGGGAAAGAAACGATGAATAAGTTCAGGCAGCAGTACTTGGATTCACTTGTTTTACCGGTTGGTACGGCAATAGGTATCGGTATCATCATTACCCTCGTTGGTCGAGTACTCATCAATGTGTACGAGGGTGGAAACCCCGACCGACTTGACCGCCCTGAGCTTTGGATAGCTACCGGCATCCTGCTGGTGGTGATCTTCCTCATGGGATTCCTTTCCCGTCAGCCAGATGGCACCGGCTTCCTCGGTAAAGAAGTCGCAATCGGTAATTCAGGCATGTGGGACGATACGCTCCCACCAGTTGATCCGGGAGCGCGCCGGGGTGAGCGTGGCACCACCGCCGATATCTCTGAGGGATACACCCTCTACGCCGCCAGTGGCACACTCGCAGTAGTACAGGGAATCCTGCCGGGCGGTATGGATTACGGCAAGCGATACAGCGGTATGATTTACGCCACCGGCGTCAAGAGTGCCTCCAGGGAACTGTGGATTCCGTTCGAGGCAGTAACCGCTGTCTATCCGGAAACGCGAGCTGCGTTCCTCGCCATCAATGGTGACGAAGCTGAATTCCTCGGCTGGACTTCCCCGCCAGAAGGCATGACCCGCGGGGAGCGAAAGACAATACCTGCTCCTGATCGCGTAAAGTAACAAGAACTGCGAACCGCCCGTCATATGACGGGCGGTTTTGTCGTGT
>CAZYDY010000018.1:0-12243 GCA_964646245.1 uncultured Sphaerobacteraceae bacterium | reverse complement strand
TGCTGCCGGCGATGGAAACAGAGGTTACTTCGTCGTCAAACTGCAGCTGCGCGGCAATCGGTTCTGGCAAGGTGGGCTGCTGCGGGGACTGTGGTCTCATGGGGTCGCTTTCGTCTTCCGGATCTTGCCAGAGACTATCTCCCCATTTGGTGCGACATGCGAGCTCGGAGGGGCGGAGTAACAAAAGATCGGCATCAGTGCCCGCCCGCTTGGGGTGAGTGCACCTGCCGTGTCCGCTCGCTTCTTTTTCTACGAAAAATCGGCATGTTCCGCATTGCCGTTTCTTCTCAGCCATAATGACAAACCTTCACATTCGTGTCATTTAAAGGTGAGAAAGAGTGCAAATTCGGGCTTGTGACTGACGGTGTCCCCTCCCGTACAGCCATTCCTGTCCAGCAACTTCTTCTCCCCCGTTCCGCTAGATTGTAGTCAGTAACGAGGTCCTTGTCTAGGGGTCAACATCCGAACGGACAAAGTGGTGGTACACGGTGTTCGTACATTGAGGTCGCGAAAAATCCCTTGATGTGGTGCACCCATACTGTCGAGTAGGCAGAGTCGTCGGCTGGTTGCTGATCCAGGGCGTGGACAGAAAGTCACCGAAAAGTTGCGTACGTACTATGGCCTGTTGTGGTCATCCTTCCTGCACCGTACACTGCTGGTACGCGTATAAGCTTTCACCAGGAGGTGACTCATGCTCGCCATATCACGAGCCGATCTCAAGCAATTGGTATCAATGAAGCAATGCATTCAGCTGGTTAAGGATGCCTTCGTCGAGCTGTATCAGGATCGGGCCGATGTCCCGCTCCGTCTCGGCCTGGAGGTCGACCCCGGGAAAGATGTAACCCTGCTCATGCCGGCGCACATGCCCAGGCTCGGGGCACTCGGCTTCAAGGTCGTCTCGGTCTATCAAAGCAATTCCGAACGAAATATACCGGTGACATCAGCGATGGTCACGATGGTGGATCCGGAGACCGGCGTTCCCAATGCCATCCTCAACGGCTCGTACCTCACGCAACTGCGAACCGGAGCCGTCTCTGGCGCAGGGGCGGAATACATGAGCCGGGAGGATTCCCGCAATCTCGTCGTTATCGGTGGTGGCGCGCAGGGTGTTACCCAGGCGGCAGCCATAGCCGCTGTACGGGACATTGAACGTATCACGGTGGTAGATCGCTTTGAGACCTCCTTCCCGCGCTTCCAGGCAGCCATAGAGGAGGATTGGCCCGAACTGGCGGACAGGCTTTCCTTCACCACCGACGCCGAAGACGCGGTGCGCGAAGCCGATATCATCTGCCTCGCAACAACATCGAAACAACCTGTGTTCGATGCATCATGGGTCAAGCCGGGTACACATGTGAGTGGTGTTGGTTCCTTTACACCTGAGATGCAAGAGACACCGGAAGCCTACGTGGTGAACGCTCGCATTGTTGTGGATATGAAAGAGCATGCCCTCGCAGAAACTGGCGACCTGATTATTCCGATCGAGAAGGGGACCCTCAACTCATCGGACATTGTGGGTGAACTCGGAGGTCTCGTTCTCGAGGAGTTCGAGGGCCGCACATCAGCCGAGGAGAATACGTACTTCAAGTCCGTGGGTAACGCCGTGCAGGATATGGCTGTCGGCCGGTACGCGGTGCAGCAGGCGATAGAGAAGGGGATTGGTCAGCAGATCGATCTCGGCTAACTCTTAAACAGGAAATCGCCCGGAGCATCTGAATATGCTCCGGGCGATTTTGCTTTTCAAAACCTAATCGGCTGCGCTCACCTGAAGATCGGCAGCTTCGCGCGGCTTGGCTGCGATCGGGCACGTACCGGTGCGGCAGTGACCGTCCACAATGTGCTCGTGGAACTCGTCCTCGTAAACCTTCATGAAGGCCATCAGCGGAACCGGGGCAACCTGGCCAAGACCGCAGAGGCTGAGCTCAATGACGTGTCGGCTGGTGCGCTTGATCAACGCCAGGTCCTCGAGCGATCCACGACCAAAGCGAATCCGGTCGAGAACTTCCACCAGTGCCGGGTTACCGAGACGGCAAGGCACGCACTTGCTGCAGCTTTCGTAGCGGCTGAATGCAGTGAGGTAGCGGGCCATATCGACGGCACATACATTGTCGTCGAACAGTACCCATCCACCGGATCCAAGCATTCCATCGATATCGTTCAGCGAATCGAAGTCGATCGGAATATCGAACGACTCCTCGGTAATCGGTCCGGCAGAAGCACCGCCGGTCTGAATTCCCTTGAAGGTGAATCCCTCACGCATGCCGCCGTAGATGTCGTTGAAGAGATGACCCATGGTCACACCCATATCAACTTCCACCACACCGTGCAGCTTGCTGGGACCCTGCATGGTCATCAGCTTGGTACCCTTGCTCTTCTCGGTACCAATGTTGGCGAACCAGTCGCCACCGTTCACGATAACGTCCGGCACGCAGGCGAGGGTTTCCGTGTTGTTGGCGACGGTTGGTCGCTTCCAAAGGCCCTCTTCCACAGATCGGGGCGGCTTGGTGCGAGGCTGGCCACGTACACCCATGATGGAATACATGAGTGCTGATGCTTCACCGCAGATGTACGCACCACCACCGGTGCGGACCCGAACGGCGACATCCTTGCCGGTTCCGAGTACGTTCTTGCCAATCAGGCCAATACGCTCGGCGTCAGCTACAGCCTTGCGGAATCGACGCAGGCCCAGCGGGTACTCACCACCAATGTAGTTGTACCCACGCTCCGCACCACACGAGATACATGCGATGAGAATTCCCTCGAGAATTCGGTGCGGGTCACTTTCGTGCAGGTGGCGGTCCTTGTAAACGTTGGGCTCGCCCTCGTGACTGTTGCACACGATGAACTTGGGAGTGACGGTCGCCTTGCGGCCGGATTCCCACTTGATTCCAGCCGGGAACCCTCCGCCCCCACGACCACGAATTTGTGCAGCCGTAACTTCGGCGATGGCCTCTTCCTGGCTCATCTCGAACAGCACCTTGAAGTAGCCGTCGTACGCACCGCGGGCAATTGCATCCTCGATCGAATCGGGCTCAATCACTCCAGCGTTGCGAGTGAGCAGCTGGTGCTGGTGCTTGAAGAAATCGATATCGGTAAGTGGCTTGATGGAACCCTCGGGCTTGTCGCCACGAACTCCAACTGCCAAATCATCTCGTTCTCCGGCAATCACGCCGGCCACGTCGTCGATTTTCAGGTTTCCGTAGACAACAGGCTGCGCACCTGGGCGCTTCACTTCAATCCACGGCTCCATCCAGAAGGCGCCATTGCCGCTTACTTCGCGCACAACGGTGTTTCCACCGACTTCACGGGCCTTGTCCAGGATCTCGAGCGCACCCTTGGTAATGCTGTTGGAACCAACGCCGACCGATACAACAGTGGCATCGCCATTCCACAGGTCATTCCACCTGGTGTGGGCTTGCTGTCGGAACTCAACGTATTCGTCCTTCGAGCTGAGCCGGGTAAGGTGCTCGCTTGGCTTCACATTAACCATGGTTTGCCTCGTTCGCCTCCTTGGCCTCCTTGCCGGCAATCGCGTTGTTCACGAGTTCCGTGAGCGATTCCGGGGTGACATGGCCGTGATATTCATCATCGAGCTTCAGTACAGGCGAGCGATCGCACGCGCCCAGGCAGAAGTTTGCTACCTGTACGCTCATTTCCTCGTCTGCGGTGGTTTCACCATCAGCAACACCGAACTCGTCGGTGAGAGTCTGCATCAACCTGTTAGAGCCCATCACATAGCAACTCATGCCGTGGCAGAGGAGCATATGGTGATGACCGCGTTTTTCTGTACGGAAGTCTGCATAGAAGGAGAGAATAGCGAACACGCGAGTGGCGGTGGTACCGAGGTGCTTGGCCACAACTTCGGCGGCTTCAGGGGAAACCCAGCCGAAATGTTCGTTGATCTCCTGACAGGCAATCAGGATAAGCTCCTGTGCCTCCTCGTGATCGTTATAGGTGATGTGCGAGAGCAACTCGCGCACAACGTCCAGGTCTATATCCTGCCGCCCGGTATAGGGGTTGGGCACTGGCCTCGGTGCGTGTGTTTGATTCGGCTGAACCACTCGGGGTCTCCTCCCTGTCGCGCCCACACAAGTTAAGGCGCAACAGTGCGCATTTCGCGAACTTCTACCATGCAGAGTATAGCAGCGAACGTCTTACCCGGAGCGGAACAAGCGCTCGAAATTGCCGTCGAAGTCCTTCAGGAATTCGTGCATTTCCAGAACATCGCTTGCGGACACAACTTCCGTCGCTCCCTGTGGTGGAGTTTCAGTTGCATCTTCGCTTTCCGTCGAGCTGGTAGAGACATCTTGCAATGCACGCTCAGTGAGCGATCGCACCTCGAACATCGCCTCTTCGGGGTTACCGTCCTGGGTAACAGCAGCGATGTAGTTCCGGCTGCGGCACTGTTCGCACTCAACCATCAGCGTCCATACACCGGGTTTGCGCTGCACAGAACTGATGTCTGAGACTTCATATTCTCGATGGCAAACCACGCACCGATTCAATTGTCGTAACACCAGGTGTTTTATTTGATCAAAATCTTCCATCATGTTTCCTTCGGGCGCATTTCGAAAACGTACTGATACAGGCGCGCCGTCTAGCCTTTGGTGTCCTTCCCGAAATCGTCCAGGTCCAGCGAGTTGATGAAATCGCGGAAGACGTCGAGATCCGGGCCAGCAAGGGTTTCTTCCCCGCCGGTTTCGTCCGGGCCACCTGAGTACATAGTATCGGATTCAGTCTGATCAATGTCAGATTCATCCAGTATCGATATGCTGGCGGTATCCATTACCTGGTCGTCAATCAGGATGCGCGCATCACTGCGAATCGCAATGGCCAGCGCATCGCTGGGTCGCGCGTCAATTTCAATGGTGCGGTCACCCGCTACCAGCACAATCGTTGCGTAATAAACCTTGTGATTAAGTTCGGTGATCATCACGCGATCCACATCCGCCCCGAGCTCATCGAGCATTGTGCCGATGATGTCGTAGGGGAGGGGACGAGTTGCAGATACACCCTGCAATTCAAGCGCTATTGCCTCGGCTTCGTACGAGCCAATCCAGATGGGAAGATGACGTTGTCCGCCGATTTCACGCAGAATCACGACCCGGTTTTGGGTGACCATACTTACGCGTATGCTCTCGATAGTGGCTTCGATCACTGTCGCGTCCTTTCATAGAATCCTAGTGTACAGCCGTGCATTTATTTATGGGTTGAGTTCTGGATAATCCGGGCTATCTACAGTGCCGAACGATCCAAGGGGCCAATACACCAGCCACGCTTTCCCAATGATACGATCTTCAGAAACCAGTCCATAGTATCGGGAGTCTTCGCTACCATTGCGATTGTCTCCCAAAGTAAATACGTGGCCAGGAGGAACGGTGACGTCACAATTGGTCATATTGCGGGAACAACCGGTCGTGTAGTCGCCGATGTAATCCTCATCCAGTTCCACGCCATTGACCCGCACTGTCTTGTCTTCGGTGATCTGTACGTGGTCGCCGGGTAAACCGATGACCCGTTTGATATAGGGCTTCTGCTGCCCGGGCTCCGGAGGGGTGAACACAATCACATCACCGCGTTGAGGTTCGCCCCAGTCGGTGATTGTGAACCAGTGCTGCTCCGGCACGCCGGGAATCCAGTCCACAAGGTCTCCGATATCCAGTGTTTGGTATGCATTGCGATTGACCAGGATCATCTGGCCGTCTTCGAGCGTCGGCAGCATGGAAGGTCCATCGATTCGGAAATTGAGCACGACTGAGCGAACGAGAAGGAATATCAGTGCGGCAATAACGATGGTTTCGATGAGTTCCCGATACGGATGCCGTTTCTGCTCACTCTGTTTCGGAGCTACCCCGGTTCCGTCCTGCTCCTCCGGCAGGGATGTGCTTGTTTGTTCTCGTTCTGAATCAGTCAACCTGAGTTGCTCTTTCTTACCAGGCAATGTCGCAAATGCTAGTCGTTGCCATTGAGCTCATCGTAATTCGGGTGGTCGATGGTTCCGAACTCGCTGAACGGCCAGTAGGTCAACCAGGCTTTACCGATGATAAGGTCCTCTTCAACCACACTGAAGTATCGGGAATCCTGGCTGTTGTTGCGATGGTCGCCCATCACAAAATAGTGGCCTTCCGGTACGGTGACGTCACAGTACGGGAAGTTTGAAACCCGAACACATTCGTTGCGATATTCGCCGATATACGGCTCATCAATGGCTATGCCGTTCACCAGGACCTCGTAGTTCTCTGTGATCTGGATATGGTCACCAGGCAAGCCGATGACGCGTTTGATGTACGGCTTCTGGTCGCCCGGCTCGGGTGGAGTAAACACAACCACATCACCACGCTGGGGTTCGCCCCAATCGAAGAAGGTGATCCAGTCCTGTTCCGGAACGCCAGGAATCCAGTCAACGAGATCGCCAAGGTTGAACTCGCGATAGGCGTTGCGATTCACCAGTATCATCTCGCCATTGTTCATCGTGGGCAGCATGGACGAGCCTTCAACCTTGAAGTTGAGCACCACAGATCGCACAAGCACGAAAATGAGTATCGCGAGGATCGCGGTCTCAAGGATTTCGCGAAATGCGCCGGACTTCTTCTTTTCCGTACTGCGTGGCTGGGTCTCAGCCGGTTGCCGTTCTTCTGAGGTTAGCGTTGGTGGCGTAGCGTCAGGCATGGGTTTCCGGTTTCATTGGCAAGAACATTGGTACACAGGGAAGCACCACGGCAATGATGCAACATAGAAACGATCTGTGCACAGAAAAAAGCTACCGGGATGAGCCTGGCCCATCCCGGTACGTCCGCTGTAGTTGAGTAAACGACCCACAGAAGTGGGTAAGCTACGCGCTAGATGTCGTCTGCGCGAGTACCTTTTTCACGGTCCGCCGGTTCTTCCACCGCGTGACGTGTGTCAGTGATGGTGGATGCTGTCTGAGACGTACCCTGCTCGATAGCAGTATCAGAATCAGTCTTCTTACCGTCTTCACCAATACCGGATTCTTCCTTGAAGCCGCGGATGCCCTTACCGAGCCCCGAACCGATTTCCGGAAGTTTTCCTGCACCAAAGATGACGATAACGATTACGAGAATAATGGCAAGTTCTTGCCAACCAAGTCCCATCATGTTTGTGTTCCTCCTGCTGTGGGATCGCCGCGGACGTTTCACCAGGCCGCCCACCTCCGTGGGCAATGGCCAAGGAAAGTATATCCACTGACCCGATTCCGTGCACCATCAAAGTGACTAATTACCCGAGTACGATGCTACTGATGATGCCCATAGCGACGAAAAAGATGGCGATACCCACCGTGAACTGGAACAATGTCTTCTCGAATCCGCGCCGTGTGCGCTGGATTGACTCACCGCCACTGCCAAATTGTCCGCCGAATGCCGACCCCTTGGTCTGAAACAGGAGGAGAGCGACGAGCACCACCGAAATGATGATCATCATGATATTGATCGCGATACTCACGGATAGTTCGTCCTTCGTAGTCCGATTGCCAAAATGCAAAAGCGACACTCATGCCGTATGCAGGTCTGTAGCGTAGCACCGCCACGCACCTGCATACAAGAAAATTACGGGGTAGATTCGTCCGTCACGCGGTCGACGCCGCGCGAATCATCGCTCCAAAAGCCTCTGGCTTCAGGCTGGCACCTCCAATGAGCAGGCCGCCGACGTGTGGCTTGGCCAGGAGCTCTGCAGCGTTATCCTCATTCGCACTGCCACCATACTGGATGATGATCTGGCTGGAGTCACCAAACCGCTCATCAAGGAGGGTGCGAATGAATGCGCACATCTCTTCGGCATCGTCAGCCGTTGCCGCTACGCCAGTCCCAATGGCCCATACAGGTTCATAGGCGACAACCAGCCGATACAGGCGGTCTTCCGGAAATCCCTCCAGTGCTGCCAGCAGCTGACGCTTCACAACAGCCTGGGCATCACCGGCGTTTCGCTCTTCCAGGACTTCCCCAACACAGAGCACTGCGTGGAGATCCTGCTCAAGCACACGCATCACCTTCTCGCGCACAACGTCATCGGTTTCACCGAACAGCGCGCGGCGCTCGCTGTGGCCCACAATGACAAACGTCGCGCACTCCTTCAACATGGAAGCCGTGACTTCCCCGGTGTAGGCACCTGTGTCCATAGCAGAGCAGTTCTGTGCGCCCATCCACACCTGGGTTCCGCTTGTGGTTTCATCCTGGCCGCGAATTTTTGCTTTCAGCGCCATCAGCCATGGGAATGGGGGAGTGACGCCCACCCAAACATCGTCGCCCGCCTGTTGTTTGGCGATAATCGCCGCGTCCAGGAGTGCCTCGGCTTCCGCATACGTTGTGTTTGATTTCCAGTTTCCAATGAGGAGAGGCGGAGTCATCCTTCTTCCTCCGGAATCGCAGCCAGGCCCGGAAGTTCACGGCCCTCAAGATATTCGAGGCTCGCGCCACCGCCGGTTGAAATGTGATCAATGCGATCCGCATATCCCAGCTTCTCAACGGCAGCCACCGAATCCCCGCCACCAATAACGGTGTACCCCTTCGACTTGGCCACGGCTTCGGCCACGGCCTTGGTGCCGCGTTCGAAGGCATGGTTCTCCGTGACACCGAGTGGGCCGTTCCACAACACGGTTTTCATGGTGAGCAATATCTTCACATAGTTCCGCGCTGTTTCAGGCCCGATATCGAAAATGCCCTGGTCGTCCGGAATTTTGTTGATCGGAACATCGTCACCATCGAACGCGTCGATGTCCCATGCAACCACCGCGTCCACAGGAAGGTGGAGCTCGGTACCGGCACTCCTGGCCTCGTCCATGATCATTCTGGCGAGCTCGACTTTATCTTCCTCCACCAGGCTCGTTCCGACATCCACGCCCTTCGCCAGCAGGAATGTATTGGCCATACCACCGCCGATGAGCAGGTGATCGACCTTGCTCACCAGGTTCTGGAGCACGCTGATTTTATCACTCACCTTCGCGCCACCGATGATGGCAGCGAACGGTCGTTCCGGGTTATCGAGCAGTTTGCCAAGCGCCTCGATCTCCTTCTCCATAAGAAGTCCAACGTAGGCGGGTAAATGTTCGGCAACGCCCACTGTACTGGCATGGGCCCGATGTGCAGCGCCAAACGCATCATTGACGTAAATGTCAGCGAGTTCCGCCAGCTCCTCTGCCATTGCAGGGTCGTTTTGCTCTTCACGAGGGTCGAAGCGCAGGTTCTCAAGCAACACAACGTCGCCATCGCTCATCCCGTCGATCGTGGCCTTGGGCACCTCTCCCACGGTTTCGGTGAGGTTCGTCACCTTCTTCCCCAGGAGTCTCTGCAGCTCTTCGCCAACTGGTGTCAGGCGAAGCCCCTTTACGACCTTGCCATCCGGGCGGCCGAGATGACTGCAGAGGATCACCCTGGCCCCCTGTTTGGTCAGCCACTTGATGGTCGGCAGCGCGGCTCGAATGCGAGTGTCATCGGTTATTTCAGTGCCCTTGAGCGGCACATTAAAGTCAACGCGGCAGAGAACGCGCTTGCCGCGGACATCTGCCGAGGTGATGGATCGTTTGGACATGGGTTGCCTCGTATCCTCCTGAGAAGGGTGCAGCGAAAGCCGCACCCTCCCTGTATGTCGTGTGGATTAGCCTTCGAAACCGGCTTCGCAGATGAGTGCACACAGGTCCGCCACGCGGCAACTGTAGCCCCACTCGTTGTCGTACCAGCTCACAACCTTCAGCATGTTGTCGCCCTGCACCATGGTGCTGAGTCCGTCAATGATGCTGGAACGGCTGTCGCCCCGGTAATCGGAGCTCACCAGTGGCTCCTCGGAGAATCCGAGAATGCCAAGCATGGCGTCGGATTCAGAAGCGGCCCGAAATGCTTCGTTGGCGGATTCCACCGTGACTGGCTTCGTGGTCTCAACCACAAAGTCGACAATCGAAACGGTCGGTGTGGGAACTCGCATCGCGAAACCATCAACCTTGCCTTCAAGTTCCGGCATCACCAGGGCAATAGCCTTGGCCGCACCCGTCGTGGTTGGAATAATGTTCTGCGCAGCACCGCGAGCGCGCCGGAGATCCTTATGGATGTTGTCCTGCAACACCTGGTCGCCGGTGTAGGAGTGCACCGTGGTCATCATGCCGCGCTCAATTCCGAACGTGTCGAGCACAACCTTTGCAGCCGGTGCGAGGCAGTTGGTGGTGCAGCTCGCATTGCTGATGATGTGGTGAGTGGCCGGGTCATACTTCTCTTCGTTCACACCCAGGCAGATCGTGATGTCCTCACCCTTGGCAGGAGCGGTGATCATCACCTTCTTGGCACCGCCGCCATCAATGTGGGCGCGGGCAGCCTCGGCGTCCGTGAACCGACCGGTCGATTCAACCACCAGGTCGACACCCAGGTCTCCCCACGGCAGCTTGCCGGGATCGCGTTCTTCGAAGACCTTGATCTTCTTGCCGTCCACGGTAATACCGTCACCGTCAGCAGTGATCTCCGCCTCAAACGTCCCGTAGGTGCTGTCGTACTTCAGGAGATGGGCGAGGGTCGCATTGTCCGCGAGGTCGTTTACCGCAGTCACTTCGAAGAGATCAGAAAAGCCGCCTTCGTGAATCGCCTTGAATACCTGGCGTCCGATGCGGCCAAAACCATTAATACCAACTTGATATTTCATACGTATCTCCTGAACAATGAGCGACCCGTATCCAGACTGATACGCACGCTTCGCTATTCCACTTCTCCTACGAGTTTACCAAGTTCACCGGGGCACATGGGAATGCGTCTCCCGCAAGTTGTCCGCGAAACCTATGCGGTTTCGAGCGTCTCCACCGGGAAGCTTGTGGATTTGTGTTCCTTGGTGAGCTCAATCAACACATCAGCCAGCTTCGCCGGATCATGCCGGAGTGGGTTCTTGTCGTTCACCACATCCTCAGCGACGATCTTCACCCCATCCTCTGTGACAGTCTTGCCGTCATAATTCAGCGCTGAAACCTGCCACTCTGGCCGAATCGCATCAGGTTCTGGTGCGTGCTTGTTGACGATGCTGTAGTTGAGGCGATCCTCGCCCAGGTACTTCACGATTTGGGAAATATGCTCCTCGTATCCCATGTCGTCCGTTTCACCATGCTGGGTGGCCACATTGCACACGTACACAGTTGCGGCCCGACTCCAGCGAATCGCTTCTCGCACACCGCCGACCAGCAAGTTGGGTACCACGCTGGTGTAAAGGCTTCCCGGTCCCATCACAATCAAATCTGCGTTGAGGATGGCGGCAAGCGCTGGACGATACGCATCCGGAGCCGTTGGCTCCAGGAAGATGTCCTTGATCTTGTCGCTTTCGTGGGAGAGCGCGGATTCACCACGCACAATCTGTCCGTCTTCCATCTCGGCGCAAAGCGTGATGTTCTCAAGCGTGCTCGGGAGCACCCGACCGCGGACGTTCAGGACCTTGGCGCTTTCAATAACACCTTGCTCAAAACTTCCGGTCACCTGGGTAAGCGCGGTGATAAAGAGATTGCCGAATGCATGACCGGTGAGCTCCGAGCCCTCACGATCAAAGCGATAGTGGAAGAGTCGACCCATCAGCGATTCGTCGTCCGCCATTGCCACGAGGCAGTTACGGATGTCGCCCGGCGCCGGCATATTAAATACGTTGCGGATACGTCCGGTAGAGCCACCATCGTCCGCGACGGTCACAATTGCCGTGAGGTTGATGTTGTGCGTTTTAAGACCGCGAAGCAGCGCGCTCAGCCCGGTGCCGCCGCCAATAGCGACGACATTCAGCTCCGGCTTGTTGGTGGCGCCAAAGCGATCTTCCATCAGGATGTCTGCGTAATCCCGGCCAGTATTGTTAGCGGCAATCACCGGTGCGATCAGTGATGTTGAGAGTTTGTAGAGGGTAAACAAAAAGACAGCCCCGCCGATTCCTACAATAAGGATCTCGCGCCAGGGGTGCCCGATTTGCTGCAGGGTAAGCCACTCCACATAGGGTTGCAGCTTCCTTGGGAAATTGAATGTGTTGTAAATCCAGGCGGCGCCCATGGCCAGCCCGAGGCTGAGGACAATCAGGCCAAGAATGAACAGCGCCAGCCAGCGCTTCACTTGCATGCCCGGTTTCAGCCACATTCGCAGGTAGCGAGTGTTCATGTTCGGTCCAGATTGGCAAGGGCGCAGGCGCCAAAACCAAATATATGCACGGGTCACCCGCAACAAGCAAGAAATCTTGCAAGGTTAATTGCGGCTTTTTGAGTATAACACCGTACGATTGAATGCTACGTACACG
>CAZYDY010000017.1:0-12261 GCA_964646245.1 uncultured Sphaerobacteraceae bacterium | reverse complement strand
CGAATCGGGCGCTCTTCTGTTCACATGAAATGTGTTTAGCGAACGATCGGTTTGCCGGATTGGGCCCAGGCGACGATACCGCCTGCGACGCTTTTGGGGTCTTCATGCCCTGCCTGACTCAGGTATTGCACTGCGTACAGGCTCCGGGTACCGCTGTGGCAGATGATGTGAACGGGCTTCCGGGTGGTCAACTCACCCAGGCGCAACATCAATTCAGACATTGGGATATGGATTGAACCTTCAATCCGGGCGTCGTCCCACTCGTCCTGCTCACGAACATCGAGGAGAATGTGGGAATCCTCCTGCATCGCTTCTGCCACTTCATCGACGCTGACTTCGAGGTGGGAATAGTCTGGCAAGTTTCTTCGTAGCACGTTTCACACATCTCCAAAAACTCTGCGTCGGGAAACTCCTTTCCCGGAACCACTCGTACGATGATAGACGTTTCCATCAAAACTGGTACCGATGCGAGCGCAGCGGGTACTGTAAGCGAAGGTGCACATGCACCGGCCATCAACATAGGCAAAGGATTCATACATGATTAATCGACGTTCCCTCATCGCCCTCGCATCTGCAGGAATCGCTGTCGGTGCAGCGGGTGCTCGCGTTGGACTGGCGCAGGAAGATGCGGACATCCAGGTACAGAACGCTTCATTCATTCGCGACCTGTCTGCGCAAACTGCCACTCCGGAAGCAACTCCTGGTGCAACCCCGACGGTTGAACTCGATCTCGAGGACCTGCGCGGGTATATCCTCGGCGACCCGGAGGCTCCGAACACATTGCAGGTGTACGCGGATTACCGCTGTCCACACTGTCGGGTGTTTCACACGGATATCGAACCAGGCCTGATTTCCGACTTTGTGAGCACCGGTCAGATGAATATCGAAGTGTTCGATTTCACCGTTATCGGTGTGCCTGACTTCGAGTCGCTTGGTGATGACAGCATTGAGAGCGTGCAGGCAGCAGAAGCTGCGGCGTGTGCCGCCGAGCAGGGCGAGTACCTCGCGTTCCGTGAATGGCTGTACGATGGAGCGCCACAAACACAGGATGGAGATTTCTCCGACGAGAACCTGATCGGAGCCGCTGAAGAACTTGGACTGGATGTCGACCAATTCTCCTCATCTTTGCTGGGTGGAGTGTATGAGGACGGCGTAATCGCGATGGTTTCTCACGGTTTGGACCGTGGGGTGCGAGGTACACCGACCATGATTTTGAATGATGGTGAACCGTTCTTTGTGCCGTCTGACGGCTACGAATCGCTGAAAGAACAGCTTGAATCCGAGATGGAGTAAGGCGTTACCGTACTTCTCAAAGTAGCCGGCCCGGCCCGCCAATATACGAATATTCGGGATTAAGACATAAGAAGCATCTATTTTCGTGAAAACACCGTATACTTGGCTGTGGGCACTTCACCGTGTGACAACACACGTGTCGGCAGTTGCCGGCATCAGGAAATGTGCGGGTTCATTTTAGAACGGCACAACGCAGTACAGGAATTCAGGAAATGCAAACAGGTACAGTAAAGTGGTTCAACGCTGAGAAGGGCTTTGGGTTCATCGCCCGTGATGAAGGCGGAGATGATCTCTTCGTCCATCGATCGGTAGTTGGAATGACTCCTCTCGGTGAAGGCGACCGTGTAGAGTTCGAAGAAGGCAGCGGCCCCAAGGGCCCAAGCGCCGTTCAGGTCAATGTACTTGAGCGCAACCCGAATCCCCCCACAGGTCAGCGCGAGCAGCGCTCCGATGTCGATCCATCCTCCTTGCCGTTGGGCACAGGTGTGGTTGATCGCTTCGACGAAATCAAGGGATTCGGTTTCATTCGACAGTCCGCCGGTGGGTCGGATGTATTCTTCCATCAGTCATCAGTCCGTGGCGTTCGACCGCGCGTTGGTGATGAGGTTGAATTCCGACTCGGCGAAGGCGATAAAGGCCCACGAGGCGAAGAAGTTCGAGTTCTTCTCAACAGTGGTGAGGACTTTTACTAGTCCTTCCGTGTGAGACGGATCAATCCGTCATACCATGTGTCCCGTTCAGCCACCCCCTTGCAATCCGCAACGGGGTGGTTGTCGTTTAACCCTGTAGCGTCAAGATATGTTCGCACGGCGCATAGGCTACGGGTAAACTTAGCCCAACTGAGATATTTGTACGGCGGAGATCGCCACAATCTGGAGTTCGCGAGCAATGAGTCAGAATCCTGGCAGCAGAAAATCCAACAAGCGCAGAAAGCGAAACACCGGCCAGCCGGGAGCGAAGAAGCAACAGGTGCAGCCAAAGGCGACGCAAGCGAGCACAGGCGAACCGGTGTCCACAGGGTCGCAGCCCAAGCCAGACTCTCGCCGCACCGGCCGTAAAGAAGCTGCACAGGCGCAGGCCAAGAAGAAGAGACAGTTGCAAATGATTATCGGCGGCGTGGCCGCGGCGGTAATCATTGCAGTGGTATTCATTCTGGTGAACCGACCGACCTCCAGCGGTATCGAGATCGACTATTCGGATGTTGAGGTAGCCCAGAGCGATGTGGTGCAAAACATGGGCACACCATCGGTAGATCCGGATTCCAGCACCCTCAATTTTGCCACCGGATCCACCGTTGGTGATCCGAACGCTCCGGTAACCATGCACGTGTTCAGCGATTTCCAGTGTCACTTCTGCAAGTCGTTCCACGATGAAACACTGCCGCAGATCATGGACGACTTCGTACGCGAAGGTGATTTGAAACTGGTTTATCACGATTTCCCACGACTCGGAACAGATACCAGTGTTGCCGATCCGGAAGACGTATCCGTTGAGATCAACGACAAGAACAACGAATCCGCCCAGGCTGCCCACGCTGCAATGTGCGCCGGTGAGCAGGGCGAATACATGGAAATGAGTGATCGCATCTTCGGGAACTTCGGGGGCGTGCAGCAGGGTGGCTACAGCCGTGCCAACCTGAACCGGTTCGCCGATGACCAGGGGCTGGACATGGATGCCTTCAACTCCTGCATGGACAGCGGTCGGTACCTCCCGGCGATCGCGGCTTCTGTGGAACAGGGCCAGGCCAATGGCATCACCGCGACTCCGATGTTCATTCTGGATAACGGCAGCGGCGACGTGAATGTGATCCAGCAGACAGCCGAGGGCTACACGCTTATCAAGCGCCAGATCGAAGTTTCGATCCAGACGGCACCATAAATGATTGCGCTGAGGAAGCCGCTCACACTGGTGAGCTTGCTTCTGGCGCTCGCGGGACTGGGGTTGAGTGCATATCTCACATATGTGCACTTCAACCCCAGTGCGCTTGTTTGTAGCGATGGCGGCTGTGCTGTGGTGCAAATGAGCACGTACAGCAAGATGTTCGGGGTTCCGATCGCGCTGTTCGGCCTGCTCATGTTCATCACACTCATTGCCGGCATCGTCGCCCGGGAACTGCTCATTGATGCAGCAGACCTGATCAGCATCGGAATCGTGATGATTCTGGTCACTGCAGTTCTCTACTGGGCGTACCTCACCTATATCGAACTCAACGTCCTCTATGCCGTATGCCAGTGGTGCGTAGCAACAAGTATTGTTACAGTACTCCTATTGACCGTAGAAGGTTACCGTTGGTATTTGGATTACAAAAGTATAGGGGCACAATGACTCGTCCACTTTCATTACTCGATCTCACCTACATTCCGGGCGGCAGCTCCTCTTCAGAGACAATCAAACAGTCAGTGGAAACAGCCCAGACTGCAGAGAAGCTCGGCTATCACCGTGTGTGGTATGCAGAGCATCACAACACACAGGGGCTGGCGAGCGGATCGCCGGAGATCATGATTGCGCATATTGCCGCGCACACGAACTCCATTCGGCTTGGCTCCGGTGGCGTGATGCTACCGAACCAGGCTCCGCTCAAGGTGACGGAGACGTTCCACCTGCTGGAAGCCATGTATCCGGGACGTGTTGATCTCGGCCTGGGTCGGGCTCCTGGTACAGACCAAAAGACCGCGTTGGCCTTGCGCCGGAATCCTGATGCGCTGGCAGCGGAAGATTACCCGCAGAACGTGATGGAGCTGCTGGCGTACGACGATCGATCCTTCCCGGAAGGACACTACTTCGAGAATATCGTCGCGACACCATCCGACCAGCAACTGCCGCCAGTATGGCTGCTGGGTTCGAGTGCGTTCTCCGGCCAGTTGGCGGCACAGCTCGGGCTGGGATTCTCGTTCGCTGCGCACATCAACAAGCCGCTGGCGGCAGATGTCATGCGCGCATACAAGACCCAGTTCCAGCCTTCGAACCGGTTCGAGAAGCCGGAAGCCATGCTGGCTGTTGGTGTGATTGTGGCCGAGAACGAGGACTACGCCCGCGAGCTCTCCGTTATTCATCGCGTTAGCATGTACCGCTTGCTGAAGGGTGGTATGGGTCCCACTCCAACGCTGGAAGAAGCAAAGCGCATTCTCCCGACAATCGAGCCGCAGTTCATGTTGCAGCTCGATTCAATGCAAGCCAACCAGTTCATCGGCACTCCGGATACGGTAGCAGCCGCAGTGAAAGAACTCGCCGATCTCAGCGATGCTGACGAGGTGATGTTCACATCAATGATTGCCATGCCAGACGAACAAGCTTTCACCATTCGTGAAATGAAAGCCGCCTGGGACAAAGTCGACAGCTAGCGATAGACGTGGTCGGCGTCATTCCAATCTGCAAACTCGGCGAGCGCAGCCGCAACGCCAGCGCCAAGCTGCACGTCGTGGCCAAGATCTGCCAGCGATCGCTCCAGCACGCCGAGTTGTGCAATGACGGACGTCGGGTGTGCGCTTAGGCCCATGTGACCAAGTCGGAAGAGCTTGCCGGACACATCGCCATATCCGCCGGAAATCATGACGCCGTAATTGTTTCGCATCCTGGTGCGAAGTTCGGTGTCATCGATTCCATCGGGATTTTTCACAGCGGTGCAGCAGCTGGAGGCGATATCGTCGGATTCGGCCCAGAGCTCGAGGCCGAGAGCACGCACGGCGGCGCGAGTGGCCCGGGCACTCACCTGGTGGCGAGCAACGATGTTGGCTACACCTTCATCCAGCGTCTGCTGAAGAACGCTTTCCAGCGCATAGACATCGCTAACGCTGGGCGTGTACGGGAAGCGGCCGTTCTCGATCCAGGTGGATTTCCAGTCAAGCAGGCTCAGGAAGCTGCCCCGGAGCGGATTCTTCATCGCCTCCATACGGGCCCAGGCATCGGGGCTGACAGCGACAAGACTCATGCCTGGTACACCACTGAGGCACTTCTGCGGGCCGGCTACGGCGATATCCATCCCCCACTCTTCCGGAGAGAAGTCTTCCGAGAGCAAGCCTGATACGGTATCAACGATCGTGATGGCGCCATGTTCCTTCGCGATCTTGCCGATCTCGCGGACCGGATTGATGGTGCCGCTTGGGGTCTCGGAATGGACAACGCTTACTACACTGATCTCGGGATCGATCTCGAAGGCACGACGAACGTCAGCAGGATCAATAGCGGCGTTATACGGAACGGCGACCTCAATCGTCTCGCCACCATATTTGGTGATCCAGGATTCGAATCCCTTGCCGAACACCCCGCTCACCAGGTTCAGCACCTTGGTGCCTGGTTCAATCACACTGGCGGCGGCAGCTTCAAGCGCGGCAATGGCCTCGGCCTGCATCAGCACGATGTCATATTTCGTCTGGAATACTTGCGCCATCAGTTCAGTCGTGTGACGAAACGTCTCCAGGAAGACTGGATCGTAGTGATAGACAACCGGTTTTTGCATGGCACGCAGCGTCTCGTTAGAGACGTCAACCGGGCCAGACGCGAGTGTTAAACGAGGAACTGACACCATGGAAGGACCTCCGAATGAACCTGAAATATTTGCATTCTCTTGATTATCACCGATATTTGGCAGAATAGCCGCAGCGCTGTACGTATCACCCGGAGGATTTCATGCCGCAACTTAGTGTCAACATCTCCATGCTCTTCACCGAACTTCCCTTCATGCAGAGATTCGCAGCTGTACGCGCCGCGGGTTTCAATGCAGTGGAGATCCAGTTTCCTTACGATCACTCGGCCCGCGATATTCGCGCCCAGTTGGAAGAACACGAGCTGGAGCTGGTGCTCTTCAACCTTCCTGCGGGCGATTGGGCAGCCGGTGACCGCGGTATTGGCGCGAACTGGGAGCGGCGGGAAGAGTTCCGGGAGGGACTCGAGACCGCTATGGAATTCGTGGATGAATTGCATCCACGCGCTGTGAACCTGCTCGCAGGTGCCAGCGAGGATACTGACGAGAACGACCTCGCCCTGCTGCAAAGCATCCGGATAGCAGCAGAGGAGTTGGCTGAAGAGAACGTCATGCTGGTTGTTGAGCCAGTCAACACAATAGATGTGCCCGACTTCGCACTACCGACGGCGTTCGCTGCACTTGATGTGATTTCGGAAATAGAGAACGATAATGCCAAACTCCAGCTCGATGTGTATCACGCTCTTCGAATGAATGAAGATCCCTTTGAGCTCATCCAGGATCATATCGAACAGATTGGTCACATCCAGATCGCAGACGTGCCAGGGCGACATCAACCAGGTACCGGCGATTTCGACTGGAGGAGATTCTTCGCTCAACTGGAAAAGCTGGAGTACGAGGGAGCCGTGGGACTGGAGTACATTCCCCAGGGCCCGACAGCGGAGAGCTTTGCCACCCTGAAGGAATTGGGCCTGCTGAACTAAACTTGCTGGAACGTTTGCTTTCAGCCGAAGGGACAATCGATGTCGTCAAAACTGCATGTGAGTAGTCACCCACTCGTTCAGCACAAGGCCACCCTGCTATCACGAGATTCCACGGATACTCGCATGTTCCGCGAACTCGTACGTGAGCTCACCGGATTGCTGGTTTACGAAGCAATGGCCGATGTGCCAGTACGTACCATCACCTACAACACGCCGCTGGAGGAGACCGAGGGCCACGAGCTGGATGCGCAAATTGGCCTGGTGCCAATCATCCGTGCCGGTATCGGTATGGTGGATGCGGCCGCAGATATGATTCCCAGTTCAGAAGTCTGGCATTTGGGAATGTATCGGGATGAAGTTACCCATACACCAGTGAGCTACTACAACAAGCTTCCCAAGGAATGCCCGGATGACCTGGTGGTGGTTTTGGACCCGATGCTCGCCACCGGCGGATCGGCGCGCGATGCCGTGACCGTGCTGAAGGATTGGGGTGCGAAGTGGATCAAGTTTGTGGGGATCATCGCTGCGCCCGAAGGCGTAGAAGAACTTCAGAGCGCCCATCCGGATGTCGAGATTTACATTGCACGCCTGGACCGGGAACTGGATGAAATGCGGTACATTCGGCCGGGCCTGGGTGACGCCGGTGATCGGCTCTACGGAACGCACGCGTCGCACGGGTAGGCCTGAAGGAAGGTTCGTGCACATTTGATCCCAGGAGCCTGCCCCGCGATCTCGTTTGATCCGTAGGCAGGCTCCGGTTTCTTAGTACTGATCCAGCAGTTTCTCAACATCGTCGCCGGTTGCGTCATCGAATATAGAGTCCAGGTCCATGTTCTTGTCGAGCATGAGATCGATACCAGCCTCGGCAAGAGTGGCGCGGAATTTGTGCACGAGTTCGAGTTCGCGGGGATAGAGTTCGTATCCCCATTCGGTGAGGGCTGCATCAAGATCGGTCGCAGCGGCACGACGAAATGCCTCATCACTCATTGCCTGTTCAGCAATGCGCTTTAGTACCGGTACGCGCAGTTCATCTTGTCCCATCCGATCATGCCACCTTTTGCTATTGCACCTGTCACCTTCAGATATGTTTCTGAACGGTATCAATTCATCTTCAAGTCGTTCATAGTGTACAGAGACCAGGGCTGAGATGTCAGCGTGCACGATACAGGGAGGGCAAGTATGGACATTCTTATTGGTATTCTCATCGCCGTGGTGGGCCTCACCGTGGCGTTCGCCGGGCTTCGCGTATTCTTCGCGATGCTCCCGATTGTCGGTATGATCACCGGATTTTTCCTGGGAGCGACGCTCATCACCAACTGGCTGGGTGACGGGTTCCTGGCAACGGTAACCGGCTGGGTAGTTGGGCTCGCACTCGGCGTATTGTTCGCTTTGGTTTCGTATATATGGTGGTACGCTGGTGCCCTGTTGGCAGCGGGATCCTCCGGTGCACTGCTGCTGAGCGGGCTGTTTTCACTCTTTGGTGTCGACAATGGCTTCCTGCTTACGGTTATTGCCCTCGTTGGCGCAGCCCTCTTTGTCTTCCTCGCACTGGTCCTGAACCTGCCCATCTATGTGGTGCTGGTTAACACGGCAATCCTGGGAGCACATATGCTGGTTGCTGGTCTACTTCTTGTATTCAACATGAAGGATCTCGATGAGTTCGATTGGGGTGCAGCCCGCGCGATTGCTCACGAGAACTGGTTCTGGTGGATCGTTGTGGTGGTAGTTGCAGTCGCAGGTATCATGGCGCAACTAAGAATCATCGACCGAATTTCACTGCCGCGGAACCGTTGGACACGGGCAGATTCAATCTAGCCTCTTAACCGCAAAGGAGCCGAAGCGTTCTGCTTCGGCTCCTTTGTTGTAGTCGGTCTTTACTGAGCTGCTTCAAGCTGGGCAGCAGCCTGCTCGAGTACGCCTTCGTCGGCCAACTTCTCCATCTCACTGAGGACTCGCTCGAATTCTTCGATCCCACGCTCGATGGGCGCAGAGGTCTCCAGGTCGACTCCGGCTGCTTTCAGCACATTCATGGGATAGTCACTGCCACCGGCAGCGAGCATCTTCAAATAGCGATCGCGCGCAGCATCGCCCTCATCTCGCACGGCCGTGGCCAGGTTGATGGCGCTGCTCATTCCGGTCGCGTACTGGTAGACGTAGAACGCAGTGTAAAAGTGGGGAATGCGCGCCCACGTGATGCGCACGCTGTCGTCGATATCGACACCAGGGTTGTACGCAGCGAAGAGTTCGGCATAGAGATCGCTCAGTACTTCCGGTACGAGCGCTCCCCCACTCTCCACAATGTCATGCGTGCGTTGTTCGAACTCGGCAAACATCGTCTGTCGGCTAACCGTACCCAGATACGTATCCGCGAATCGATTGAGGAGCGCGAATCGCTGCACGGGATCCTGACCCTCAGGCTGATTCAGCAGGTGCCAGTTGAGCAGCACTTCGTTGACGGTGGAAGCGATTTCCGCCAGGAAGATCGAGTAGCCAGCATATTGAATCGGTTGCGCGTTTTCCGCGTAGAAACTGTGCATGCTGTGACCGGCTTCGTGCGCCAGGGTGAAGACATCATCGAGGGTGCTATTCCAGTTCATGAGCATCACAGGTGGTGCGCCATAGGCACCCCAGCTGTATGCACCGGATCGCTTGCCCTTGTTCTCATGCACATCTACCCAGCGGCTGTTGAATCCGTCACGCAGATCAGTCACATACTGCTCGCCCAACGCGCCAACGCCATCGAGCACGATATCGACGGCTTCCTGGAAGGAGTATTGCTTCCTGATCTCTGGTGCCAGTGGCACGCGGAGATCGTAGGACTTCAGTTCATCCAGGCCGAGGGCACGCTTACGAAGCTGCAAATAGCGATCGACGAGCGGCGTGGCCTTTTCACGCACGGTGGTGACGAGCGTATCGTAAACGCTGGTGGGAATGTTATTACCGAACAGAGCGGCTGCACGAGCGGACTCGTGTCCACGGATTTGTGCGCCCGCAACATCCCTCTTAACACTGTTGGCGTGAAGTGACCCGAATGTATACGTGTGATTGAGATATTCCTTATGGAACGCTTCGCTGGCCGCTGCACGAACCTCGCGGTTTCGGCCTTCTTGTACGACGGCGTAGCGGCCCTTGGTGAGGTGGATTTCATTACCATCCTCATCGGTGATGCTGCCGTAGTCGATATCGGCATTATCCAGGGCACTCATCACCTGACTCGATCCACCGAGCACCTCACTCAACTGCGCGAGTACGGTCTCGACTTCTTCCGAGCGAACATGAGCACGTCCACGCTCAATGTCTTCCAACTGGAATCGATACGGCGCGAGCTCTTCACTGGCGATAGCCGCAGCCATCTCTTCGGCGGAAAGGCCCACCAGCTCCGGTGTTACGAAACTGAGTTGCTGACTGGCAAGCACGTTGATCTGGATCGCCTTGTCTGCACGGGTGAGACTCTCGGTTTTGGTCTGGTCCTCATCTCGACGCAGAAGCGCGTAGACGACCAGCTTGCCGAGGGACTCCTCGAGCCGGTAATAGGCATCGAGCGCCTGGCGGATGACGGCCGGGCCCTCGGAGAATCGACCGCGGAACTCGGCGACTTTCTCGATCTCGGCCGGAGTTGCCGCAGCAGCGGCTTCCCAGGCTTCATCGTTTTCAAACATCTGGGAAAGATCCCAGGTTTCTTCGAGCGGTATTTCGTTACGGAGACGAACTGCAGTTTGATCGGACATGTGTTTCAACTCCCTGGTTGACACATTACGCACGGTTGACGTATATTCAGCCTCCCGCTTTGCAACGTGAGACATCGTTGCGCCACGCACGCGTGGTCCGGAACGGATTCAACACACGCACGTGTTTGCTGCATAGCACGGTACCACGGTACCGGCCGCTTATGCAGCGAAATCGCGTGCTATTTAGTCCGTATTGCACGCGAAGGGGATGGCGCGATGCGTATGTACTGGGAGCTCGGGAAACGCTCTTTCCAACAGCAATTCGCCTACCGGGCAGCAACGCTGGCGGGGCTATTCACCAATTCGGTTTTTGGTGTGATGCTCTCCTCCGTTTACCTGGCGCTATTTTGGGATCGACCCGACGCCGCCAGTGTCGGTGGATTCACTGCACAACAAACTGTCACCTATACGTGGATTGGCCAGGCACTTATTGCCCCGGTGATGTTCTGGGGTTGGTGGCTCATTATCGACACCATCCGTAACGGCACCGTGGTGATGGACATGCTGAAGCCGATGGACTTCTTCCGCTACTGGTTGAGTCGCGATCTCGGACGTGCCGCCGGCCAGATGCTCACTCGTGGCATTCCGACGCTGATCGTGGGAATGATTCTCTTTGACCTGGTATGGCCGGAAAGCTGGCAACGCTGGCTGGCATTTCTCATATCGATACCGTTCGCGGTGACCGTCAGCTTCTGCGTACGCTTCATGCTGAACCTGTGGGGATTTTGGCTACTGGATCATCGTGGAATCAGTTCGGTAATGGTCGTGCTCACCGGTGTATTCTCGGGCCACCTGTTACCGATTGCCTGGTACCCGCCGCCGATTCGCGATGTGATCAACGTGCTCCCCTTTCGTTCCATGCTCATGACACCAGTCGAAATCTGGTTGGGACAAGTCAGCATATTCCAGGGACTGGGAATGCAAGTCTTCTGGACCTCGGTGATGGTGGGGAGCTGCTACGCACTGCTCCACGTGGCCGAGCGGAGAGTGGTGGTGCAAGGTGGATAAGCCGGTCACTCTTCGCGAAGAACTTTCCATTGCCATGAAGATTGCCGGGATTCGGCTTCGCGGTCAGATGGCGTATCGTGGCAGTTTCTGGATGCAGATTGTCGGCAACTTCCTGATGAACACCGCCGAAGTGTTGGTGCTCTTCGCGATGTTCTATCAGTTCGATACCATGGGCGGCTGGACACTCGGCGAGGTTGCGCTGCTCCACGGTATCAGCATGATCGCGTTCAGCATCGGTGATTCACTCACCGTTGGTATGGACCACGTGGCACCGCAAATACGGAGTGGCGAGTTCGACCGCATACTCACACGTCCGCTTGGTAGCTGGCTCAACGCTGCAACCAGCGAGGTCAGCCTGCGGCACATGGGCCAATGTGCCCAGGGACTCATCGTGCTGTTGTTCGCGCTCACACAGGTGGAAATCGCATGGAGCATCGACAAGGCGCTGTTAGTGCCCATGATGTTCATTACGGGCATCGCCCTCTTTATGGCACTCTTCACTATCGAAGCAATCCTCAGCTTTTGGACTGTCAACGGGGTGGAAGCGATCAACGCGTTCACCTACGGTGGTTCTGACCTGGCGCAGTTCCCCATGCACATTTTTGGCCGGGGACTGCGTTTCCTCTTCATTTGGGTTGTACCGGTTGCGTTTATCACGTACTACCCCGCCCTGCACTTGCTGGATAAACCCGATCCGCTTGGAATGCCGGGCTGGTTTGTATTGCTGGGGCCGATTATTACGACCTTCTTCTGCCTGCTTGTCGCCTGGGGATGGCGCCAGGGAATCCGTCACTATCGCTCAACAGGGAGTTAGCCATGTCGATGATCC
>CAZYDY010000016.1:7728-13075 GCA_964646245.1 uncultured Sphaerobacteraceae bacterium | reverse complement strand
TTGACGAAAGGAAATAACATGACGGACACCAACCGGGACGGCGAATACACACCTATGGGGGAAGGAAGCGGAACCGAGTCAACCTTTGGCGCGGACGAGATCGCACGGTCTTTCGGTGTGGAAGTTGATCGGGTTCACAACGCGATCACTGGTGAGTTCGGATCCAGTGACCAGGCGATCGATTCTCGACGCGCACAGCATCTGGCGGAAGTCTTGCTCGGGGATAAGCCGCAGGATGAGATAATGGCGGCCCTGATGAATCTCGGTGCCTACACTCCCCGTCCTGACCACGTAGAAGGATTGGGTGAAAAGGATCCAGCTGACGAAAGCGACAAGTTGGATGGGGACATCAACGAAATCGAAGACACTCCCTGATTTAACCGTTGCGGGCAAATATTCCGTCAGAGTGACAGGTCTGAAAACGACAAAACCGGCTGGTAGCAGGCATTTCCACCTGCTCCAGCCGGTTTGTGAGGACTAGCGAGAGTAGTACTCAACTACGAGGTGCTCGGCGCAGATCACAGGGATCTCTTCGCGTGATGGCACAGACTCGTAACGAGCGCTCAGCTTGTTCACATCAAATGTCATGTACTTGGCAACTTCGCCGCGTGGCAGCAGTTCGGATTCGAACAGCGGGCTCTTGCGGCTGCGCTCACGAACACTGATCACATCGCCTGGCTTCAGGCGCATGCTTGGAATGGTGGCCTTCTTGCCATTCACCAGGAAGTGACCGTGGGTCACCATCTGGCGGGCAGCGTAGATGGTTGGCGCAAAACCGGCGCGGAGCACGAGGGCATCCATGCGGCTCTCAAGGATCTGCATCAGGTTGTCACCGGTAGAACCCGGCATGCTGGCTGCAGCCTTGTAGGCGCGAAGCATCTGCTTCTCGCTGATGTTGTACTGGAAACGAAGTCGCTGCTTCTCCAACAGCTGCACACCGTAATCCGAAGGGCGTCGACGACGTCCACGAGCAGCGCCGTGCTGTCCTGGAGGGGTCGTGCGCTTGCGCATGGCAGCCGCAGCCTTGGGGGTAAGTGCAACGCCGAGGGCGCGACTCTTCTTAACCTTTGGTCCTGTAAAATTCACGAACATTACTCCATTACGCGCATGGTTCAGGGGCAGAACCATTCCTGCTTCCCTGATGTCATGTCTCTCGGCACACCGGTATATACCGGCCATCGCTTCTGGCGCATCTACAGATTACGATGTTTCGGCCAAGGCATGGCAAAACGACGAGGTCAATATCCTCGCCCGACTGCAAAGTATAGCGGTATCCCGGGTTATGGTGCCAGTCTGGAAATGTCCCATTCGCTGCTGTCGCGGCGGGTGAACAGGATGCGATCGTGCAGGCGATTCTCGCGTCCCTGCCAGAACTCGATCTTCACTGGGCGGATGCGATATCCACCCCAGTTCTCAGGGCGCGGGATTGGCTGGTCGCCGAAGGATTTCTCCAGTTCGTCGAAGCGTGCGCGCAATGCACTCGCCGATTCGACCGGCTGGCTCTGTTCGCTTGCCCAGGCCCCGAGCTGGCTCCCGTGTGGCCGAGAGGCGAAATACTCGTCCGATTGCTCCGTGGATACACGTTCGGCTACACCAGTCCAGCGTACCTGTCGCTGCAGGCTTGGCCAGTAGAACAGCGCGCAGACGTTGGGATTGTCTGCGATTGCCTTACCTTTGGCACTGTCGTAGTTGGTATAGAAAACGATTCCGTCCGCATCGAATCCCTTCATCAGGACCGTGCGCGCTTGCGGAAAGCCATCTGCAGAGACCGTGCTGATCACCATCGCGTTCGCTTCCAGCACGTCGGATTGGCTGACCTCGTCAAACCAGGCGCTGAATTGTGCGATTGGGTCAGACAGCACTTCTTTGTCTCCGAGTGTGGCGAGATCGTACGAAATACGCATCTCCGCAATGGCATTGGTATTCATGGCGTAAATCTATACCTTGTTGGCATACTGACATCAGTTGATGTCTCACATGGGAATTGTACGTCAGGTACGGAGGTTTAGGGATGCGAATAGCAATCGCGGTGATATTTTCGATCAGTTTGCTCTGGATGAGCCCTTTCGCCCAAGCCGAGGCGACCTGCGAACTCACTCCTCTCTCGCTCCCGCTGTTCGATGGTACGCCGGTCGCTAGGTTGGCGACGCGTTCAGCCACACCGGCAACTGAACCACTCTCCGACGTAGAGGCTACAGAGATCCTCGAGATGTATGTTGCCTGCACCAATACCGGGGACCCGACGCTTGTTTGGGCGATGTTTACTCCACGATGGTTCTCCTCCGAGTTCGCCGATTCGGAAGAGCATTACCTCCCCGCCTTCGAATACGAAATCGCCAACAGTTCTGCAGAGGTGGTAAACCCGTTAGAGCTCAGCAGCGTGGACCAGGTTGATCCATTGGAAGACGGACGCGTAGCCGTTACTGCAACTTTCAGCAGCGCTGATATGGAATGGACTGATCAGCTAATTCTCGCGAATGTGGATGGTCAGTGGCTCATTGATGAGGTGGTGCTGGTATCGCCTTCGGAATGAGTTTGTAGCATGTCTCGAACAAACGCCTTTCCCTTGTAGCTATCGCGGACCAACACCCGGAGCGTATGGACGAAATCATCGTCCTCGCGGCTACCGCTCAGGAATATGGGATAGCTGGAAGCACGTTGTCCGCCCTGCAGGATCGCTCCATTTGGTGAACGGCGGACGCCAGCGAACTCGGTCCAGCGACGAAAGGCACCTTTACCAGTGCGGATGCCGACAGATGTAAGCGTGTAGGAAATTGGAATCGAGACGACGACGGCGTAAACCGTCAACAGAATTGGAACCGTCCACCAGGACACCTGGCCCATAATGATCCCGAGGACCAACACCGCAAATCCTAATCCCAGCGGCAATGAGAGCATTTTCAATCTGGCAAGCAGTGGCACAGGTACCGTAAGCAGTACCTCGCCTTCTGTGGAGTTGGGCGACCATCCCACCAGGAAAGTCCACGCCAACAGTGGAATGAATGGCAAGATTGTGAACGCGAACGAGGCCATGAACATGTCCTGATCATCACGGCAATGTGACGAAATTGGGCGACACCCCAAAACCGCCAAAGATGCGCGGCCCGGATGGCTCCATACTATACCCATTCCGGTTCAACCAGAATGCAGGTTTTGCAAAATGAGAAGCTCTATTGCGATTGAGGGGTAGCTATGGGCGACGCCTCTGGGGCGGCTTGCAATGCTTCCTCGGGAATCTCCGCGCGCCAGATACCGTTCTCGTTCTGGAAATAAATCACGGTGTCACCTTCGGCAAATCCCGTTATCGGCAGGAGCCCCATCCCCCGGAAGACCGGATACATTTCCTGGAAATTGCCCCAACGCTGTACGTTGAGTTCCCAATCGCCAGCGAAATAGCTCCGAAGTTCTGCATTATCGAAACAAGCCAGGAATCGTTTGTTCGGTGACGGCCGATGACATCGCTGCCCCTGTTTCTCCCAAATCGATGTTTCCCAGTCGCCTGGCTCTTCCGGAGTGGCTTCCGGATCAGAAAGCATATTCACGGCCATGGTCGAAGGCTCGATGGTAAGACCCATCTGATCTCCTGTACTCGCATTGACGCCACGAAACAGGACAAGCGATCCATCACCATTTGCGGCAATGAAATCGATATCCGTAATCGGAAGCTCAATGCGCTCATCAGTCTCCAGGTTCTGAAGCTCGATCCCGTTGGCCACTGGCCATGCGATGAACTGCGCCTTAAACAGCCAGGGTGTCGGCACATTCTGTTGATCGTGATCGATTGGGATCACGATCAACGTTGCGCCACTGTCACCTTCGGCGATTTTCTCAACATCTTGCCCGGGAATTTGCCCTGAGCGCATGCTGAGATCATACCGAAGCTGGTCATTAACAATGAGTGGAACCGCAATAAGCGCCGTGAGGACGGCGAAAATCACGGCTCCGATGAGGACCCGACGCTGCAATTTGTCATGCGGGTCTTTCCTGGGGTTCTGCATTCTTGTCCGTCGAGATTAGGACTCTTCGTCGCCATCGTCGTCCAGCGTCTCGAGGTCGTATTCGCCACTGGCGACGACGGAGAGATCGCTCAACACATCGAACACACCGAACGTGAGATCTTCGAAGTCGATCTCTCCATGAACGTACCCAACAAAGGCATCCGTGAGTTCACGACCTATTTCGCGGGCGATTTGTTCCTGCTCGGCAGCGAGTTCCTCAGGGGAAAGGTCTCGCGTTGCTACTTCATGAGTGTGCTCATGGTTATGATCGTGATCGTGGTCATGGTGATTGTGGTTCATTATTGAAAACTCCTGTTCTCATGTGAAAGGAAAGCGGCATTGCTTTCTTGCTAGATTGTAGTTGGATCGGTCAATGCTTGTGAACCGGATGTAGCGTATCCTTTTCGTCTGTTCGGCGTTGTCTCAGGTAGACTTTGCAAGACATTTGGTAATTACCACCGCACCGGAGCACTGACATTGAACGAAGCCACCATGCCAGCATCCGCACGCGCTGAATCCCCACAACGTACGCCAAAAACGAGGGGTATTACGCTCGAACACCTACTCTGGGCCGTGCTGATTCTCGTTGCGATCTGGACCAGGTTTTGGGATCTCGGTTACCGCGCCCAGCATCACGATGAATCGCTCCATTCCTATTACAGCTGGCTCTTCGCTACGGGCGACAGGCTGTACGTGCACCATCCCTTGATGCATGGTCCATTCCTGTTTCACGCGAATGCATTGATCTATAAACTGTTTGGCGACAACGATACGACCAGTCGACTGATTCCCGCGCTGTTCGGGGTGGCGATAGTCGCCATGCCGTGGCTGTTGCGATCGAGGGCGCTGCTCGGCCGCTGGGGAGCACTCGCTGCCGGCTTCATGCTGCTTATCTCGCCATCAATGCTCTATTACACGCGCTACATTCGACACGATCCCTACATGGTCGCCGGTTGCCTGTTGTTGGCGATCGCAGTGTTCCGCTATCTGGAGCGGCCGCAACGTCGCTGGATCGTAATCGCCTTCGCGACCGTGGCGTTCCTGCTGGCGAATCATGAGCTGGTGTTGGCCACGTTCCTCATTATGTGTGTGATTCTGTGGGGATCACTGCTGCTCACTCACCTGCGAGCGCTCATTCCAGTGCATGCGGTGACGTTGATCCTGATGGGAGCGGCTGCATGGATGTGGCTGGATCACTCCTGGCCACCCATCCCCTGGAGCAGGCCGGCATCCTCAGCACTCAATGCGGAACAGGCGCTGGTGTTCGTCGAAGTCGGTGGGCCGATCGTTTTGGCGTTGATCGGTATTCTCGCCGTCATCGCGTTGGTGAAGAACGATCTCCACGCGAT
>CAZYDY010000016.1:5834-7628 GCA_964646245.1 uncultured Sphaerobacteraceae bacterium | reverse complement strand
GTGTTCACGTCGGTTGCCATCTGGGTAGTGCTCTATACCACCTGGTTCACCAATCCGGGGGGAATCGGCACTGGCACATACGAAACCAACGGCACCCTGCTCTACTGGCTTGGTCAGCATGATGTGCAACGCGGAACACAACCCTGGTTCTATTTCATCATCATTGGTCTTCAATATGAGTGGCTCACGGTAGCACTATCAACGGCCGGGACAATTCTCCTCGGTTGGCGACTCATTCGCTGGATCACCGGAGGCGATCACGGACCGAACTTGCTCTGGAATGTCTTCATTGTTGGATGGTTCGCTGGCATGTTCCTGGTGCTCAGCTGGGCGGGTGAGAAGATGCCTTGGCTGATCATGCACATTGTGCTGCCGGCATCACTCGTTGGAGCGTGGGTCGTGAACACCGTCGTGGAAGGGGCAATCGCCTGGTACAGACGGCGGGAGGATTCATACAACCCGGTCGCCAAATACGGCAGCATTGGATTATTTACAGGTCTCGTGGCGCTGGCAATGTCCGGGTTCTTCCTGGGTGCCCGTCTCACATGGGGCGAATGGATCCAGGATGATTTTGGTGGATGGCTGAGGACGCTTCCTGAAGCATCGCTCGATGAATGGTGGAAGCTGGTGCTACCACCGCTGGTCGCGTTGGTCATCATTGCCGTGGCAATCTGGATCATCGGCACCCGCAAAACGATTTACACCACCCTGGCTGCCACAGTCGCTCTTATGAGCCTCTTCCAGGTGCATGCCGGGTTTCGGGTTTCGTTTGTGGATGGAGACCTGGCGGTCGATACCCTCATCTACAACACAATCAGCGCCGATATGACCCAGTTCACGGACGATATGAATGAACTCAGCATGATGGTTCATGGCGATAACACCATCAGCATCGCCTACGATCAGTGCAAGATGCAGTGGCCTACGAACTGGTACCTCAATTCACACGATTTCCCGAACGCGCGTTTTACGAGCTACGGTTCGATTGATAATCCGGATGTGATCCTGGTTGCCCACGATAGCCAGGAATGCGGCTGGCCGGACCGTATCCCGGGGTACACGTCCCAAACGTATGCGCTGCGTGTGCACGAGCGCGAAAACGCTGCATATCGCCGCTTCGCCATCGCACCTGAGATCCCGGTGGGCTGGTCCGCATGGACATTGCCCGATCAACCACATGACCTTGTCGCAGTACTACGATCGATTGGCGACTCGTTGTCGTACGCAACGACGCCTGAAGGCCAGCAGAAACTCTTCCGCCAGGTTATGTATCGGGAACAGTCAGACGATCAGCAAGTCTATTACATGACCGTGTGGGTCCGGAATGACCTGTTGCCTCAGTACAACGACATTCGCTACGGAGAGAATCATCCATGAGTGACCAGCAACACCGCTCTCCACTCGACAAGACCATTCCGACTCCCGGCTGGTTCGGTATCTCCGCACTGGCGATTATCGCTATCGCCGCCTTCGTTCGAATCTTCCGGCTCGATACCTATTTGTTGAACCAACGTGAGGCAAGCTGGGCGTATGATGCGTTCAGCCTGTACAACGGACGGCCATTACCCATTGGGCAGGACTTGCCTGAATCCGGACCGTTCATGCTCATTTGGAATTCGATCTCGTTCTTTCTGTTTGGCGTTACAGATGCATCCGCTCGTGTTGGCTCAGTCGTACTCGGGCTTGGATTGATCGGAATCCTTTTCCTGCTGCGGCCGTTCCTCAGTAAATTTCAGCTGTTAAGCATTGCCGGTATTGTCGCCATTTCCCCGACCATGGTTTTCGCCAGCCGCA
>CAZYDY010000016.1:0-5734 GCA_964646245.1 uncultured Sphaerobacteraceae bacterium | reverse complement strand
GTTACATTGCTGATTCTTTTTACGCGCGCATTTAGCAGCCTCAGTAGCCTCGCTGGTCTTGGGACGACCCTCTCCGACTGGGTCGATATGATGGGATCGGGCGTTGGCACCGTACCGGCCATCTTCTACTTCTGGTCCCTCATGCTGTACGAAACCGTCGCAGTGATTCTTGCGATTGTGGCAGCCGTGATGTCCCGCATTGCGGCGATGCGTTCCAGAACCGCCGAGCGCGGCATCACTCACCTCCTTTACGTCGTTTGGTTCGTGGCAGCCCTGCTCATGCACACGATGTCGACCACGCGTGACACCGGTAGTGCGGTCCTGGTGGTACTCCCGGTATTGCTGTTGGCCGGCTCGGGACTGGGCAAGCTGCTGGAGGCACCGCGCGGATCCCCAGGTTTGCGACCGGTTCTCGCCAGCATCGCGGCTGTAATCCTGGTGGCGTACAGCATCAACGGAACTGTGGGTCTCGCGTTTACACGAGGCGAATCGGGTGCAGAGCCACTGGCACACGACACTCCATCCACTGAGACACGATCCTTCCTGGACCAGGTGACCCGGCTGAGTCGGGACCTTTCGGTCGGCAACGAAACCCCGCAGGATCCGACCGGGCATTACGGTCTCACCATCCGGGTCGCGCCGGATTATGAATGGCCATTTACCTGGTACTTCCGCAATTATCCGCTGTTCAGCGTCGCGCCAGCCGGTTCGGTCACCGCTGAAACAGATGTAGCCATCGCGTCAAACGCAGAAACGATGGAAGGAGCGGGCCTGACACCATCGAGCTTCACCTGGATCCACAAACCCGGGGATCCACTCACGATGATGCGGTCGGGCGAAATCCTCAGCACCGGGCTCAACCCCTCGAACTGGGGCGACGCATGGAATTATATGATCCATCGCGAGACTGATCGGCACGAAAATCCTCGCAATATCACCGTGGGATACAGCGTGCGGGTCATGAACAAACTCCACACCGAAACAGGGCCGTTCAACCTGTTTGATGATTCGTCGCCCGGGCAGGGCGGAGGCTTGGGACAGCTCGACACCCCGGCGGGAATCGGTGTGGGCGAAGATGGCACGATCTATGTCCTTAATGCTGGCAATCAGCGAATAGACCGATACAACGCAGACGGCGAGTTCCTGGGAATCTGGAGTGGCCAGGTAGAGGAACCGCTGCAACTCAGCTGGAATGGCTATCAGGGCGGTACCGGGCTGCAGGTAGGACCAGACGGCCTCATCTACATTGCAGACACATGGAATCACGCCGTAGTGGTCGTGAACCCTAACGGCACCGTCGTGCGAGTACTAGGCAACCGTGGCACACAGACCGACATTACAGATGCCGGCGACCCGATGAGCGAGCAAGGTCTCTTCTTCGGACCACGCGACATCGCGATTTCGGATGACCGCATCTACGTCACTGACACGGGGAACGAACGTGTGCAGGTGTTTGGGATGGACGGTACGTTCATCACTGCATTTGGTGGATTCGGCGAGCAGGATGGCCAGTTCGTTGAGCCCACCGGGCTCGCCCTGGACCCGGATGGCAATCTTTGGGTCGCAGATAGCGGAAATGGCAGGCTGCAGGTGTTTGATCCAGAAGGCACCTGGTTGGCGACCCACCCTGTTTCGGAATGGGAAGCCCAGGCCGGTATCGATCGTCTGAACATGCTGGTTTTCGATGACAATGGCGTGCTGTATTTCACTACCCCGACTCGCGGCGTGTGGGCCTGGTACGACGGAGCTGTGGTGAACGTCAGCGCAAACCAACGTAACAATGACGACCTGACGATGGTGGAGTTCGGTGGACTCAGGCCGGGCGGCATCGCTCTCGATTCAAACGGTCAACTGCTGGTGACCATTACCAGTACTGGTGAAGTGATCCGGATCGATCCTGTTGCGATCTCTGCGTTTGGTGTGGAATCGGCCACGCCGGAAGCCACGCCTGCGGCTACTCCCGAGGATTAGTCGTACGGGAAAAGCTCGGTGGCAACATCGCCCAGGGTACTGAGATCGAGTAACCGCTCGATCTCGGAGATGATGCGATTGAGCATCTGGCTGGCATGGTTGGCTGATGTACTCAGCACCAGCACGCCCAGCGTAGCTACGCGGATATCATCGAGATCCTCGATCTCCGCAATCGCACAATTAAATTGGTTGGAGACGCGGGCCGTGAGTCGCTTGACCTCGGCCCGTTTGTCCTTCAACGAGAACGTATCTTCAAAATAGAGGGTGATTCGGGCACTGCCCACTGTTGCACTCATGACACGATGATACTCACATCGCCGCTCTTTGTGTCGCGCTGCCAGTGCATTTTGCGTCCGAGATGGGTTGCGATGTGTGATCCGATGCGGAAAAGGACGTCAGCATCATAGTCCGTTGCGCCGATAGTTTCCGCGAGTTCCATATCCGGAATATCCGCCACAATAGCAGCCGAATGCGGATCGCCAAAATCGACTTCGACGATCCAGGCTCCGTAGGTGCGGTAGTTCGTGAGGAGCGCATCCAGCACCTCGGCAGAGGTCCAATCTCGCTCAGTGTCCCATCCGCGCGTCATCACCTCGGCCACACCCTGAATCCAGGTTTCCAGCACATCCTCATCGCCACCGATGGAGAGAACCCCTGCCATCAGGAATGCCTGGGCATTGAACTGGGCAAGCTCAAGCAACTCTGCATCCGTATAGGCGTCGTGGCCGTGGATGATATCCGGCTGGTTTCGTGGCTCGGGCATGCCCTACTCCAGGATGAAAAGCTCGTGCGTGGAGGTGTTCAGGCGTCGACCGCCATTCGCCTCACAGACAACGGCATCCTCAATGCGCACACCAAAGCGGCCCGGAATATAGATGCCGGGCTCATCGCTGAACACCATTCCCTCTTGCATTGGCATGGTGTTGCCTTCTACCAGGTATGGTTCCTCGTGAACTTCCAGGCCAAGCCCGTGTCCAACACGATGGACAAAGTACTCGCCGTACCCGGCATCAGTAATCAGCTTGCGAGCAGCGCGATCGAGCTCTTGCAGCTCAACGCCTGGCTTCACGACATCGAACGTCGCCTGATTGGCATCATCAACAATCGCGTAGACCTTACGGTATTCCTCCGATGGCTGCCCGATGTGAGCTGACCGGGTGACATCACTGTAGTAGCCGTCGATGGTGCCACCCCAGTCGAAGACCATGGCATCGCCTTCTTCGATCACACGCTCGTTGCCGCCATGGTGCGGAGAGGCAGAGTTTGGTCCACTCCCGACGATTCCCGCAGGCGTGGTCAGGCCAGTCTCCTCAGAGATCTCTATTAGCTTCTTCAGCGCCTGAAGTTCAGTCATTCCGCTAATCGGTCCGGATTTGACGAACAGCATCCAGGCTTCATCAGTGAGCCGACCAGCTTCGTCCAGCGCGGCGATCTCCTCGGCATCCTTGATCATGCGGAGGTCGCGCAGTACAGCGTCGCCTTCCTGCCAGGCGCTGTTCACGCGGTCTTGCAGGCGCAGCAGGAATGATGACCACAGCTTGTTACCTACTGCGATCTTGCCTGCGTCCCCGATGATCCCGGCAGCGAGATCGGCGGGATTATCGGCATCCCCCCAGGTCTTGAGGCTTACGCGTCCGCTGCCGTCTTGAATAAGCGGTGCCTCCAGAGCCGGTACCACCATGGTGATATCGCCTTCTGCTGGCAGCACAAGCAAGTTCAGACGCTCACTCACGTGCGCATCGATGCCAGTGAGGTATGTGAGATCGGCGCTTGGGCCAAGCAGTAATTGATCGATTCCGCGGTCTTTGAGAACTTCCTGGGCTCGGTCGAGTCGTTTTGAATAAGTTTGTTCGTTCATTGGGTTCCTCCGAAGTCAGGTCACTGTTGTTCATAAGGTTATCGCAGAGGTTCCCGAATCCGTCGACAATTCCTGGTCCCGGCGGGAGCATCAATGCTGTCTCTTTCGCATGGTATCCACAACAGTATCAGTGCAAGCCACACCGGTTATGCGTACACTTGCACGCGTACGGCGCAGATGCCGCTAACCTCCGTCTCCTTCAGGAAATCTGCAAGAAATGACAAACATGCCCCATCAGCCGACGTTCCGAATCGCGATCGATATGGACGGAGTCCTTACCGAGAGCCCGGTGCCAATGGCGCGCGCCGCGAACCAGGAGTTCGGTATAAACCTCCCGGATCTCGCCTTCGTCGATTCTTCCGGCCTGAACGTACCGATGGAGGTACGGGAGTGGGTGTATCGACCAGATGGACCCGCCCGTCGCATGCATCCCGCACACGGAGCCCAGGAGTTCATCCGCAAACTCATCGACCTCGCCGGTGAAGACAACGTCATCATCGTAACTGCCAGGCCGGAATCCGCTGCGGAAATGACCATTAGCTGGTTTCACGAGCATGGATTCGAGAATGTTCAAATCATCTTCGCCGATGACAAAACCGCGATAGCCACTCGACAGGGCTGCAAGTTTGCCGTGGAAGACAGCCTTCGCCATGCGCGTAATTACGCCGCGGGCGATGTCACCTGCTTCCTCATCAACAATGTAGAACCGTTGCCAGAGGATGCGAGTCCGCTCATGGTGACGGTCTCCGACTTCGATGAAATCCTGCGCCGGCTCGAAATCGCGCACCGACCGAGCGTGCAGAGCACGATGATTGACGCGTTGCCGCCGGTTGGCTCCGAAAGCGACTCGCGATGGAAGATCGTTGTTGCAGACCAAATTCACGCTGTCGCGCGAGAGCAGTTGGAAGCTGTCGGCACTATCGTCGACGTCGAGGGCACCAACACCCCTGCCCTGCTTGAAGCCGTAGCCGATATCGATGCGCTGGTTGTTCGCAGCGAAACGCTCGTCACAGAAGAAGTACTCGCTGCAGCTCCGCGCCTGAAAGTTGTGGCTCGCGCTGGAGTCGGTGTAGATAACATCGATGTCGAAGCAGCTACCAGAGCGGGCGTTATTGTGCTCAATGCCCCTGGAGCCAACGCCACAAGTGCAGGTGAACACACGATTGCGCTGCTGCTGGCCGTCACACGTCAGATTCCATTTGCAAACCGCACCACACACGCTGGCGAGTGGAAGCGTAAGCAGGTCAAACCTGTTGACTTGCGCGGACGCACGGTTGGCATGGTTGGTATCGGTCGGGTGGGATCCGTAGTGGCAAAGCGCCTGAAGGCGTTCGAAATGAACGTGATTGCGTACGACCCATACCTGCCTCGTCAACGATTCGCCGATATGGGCGTGGAGCCGGTTGAACTCGATGATATCTGGGAGCGATCCGATATTGTCACGTTCCATTGCCCCAGCACGCCAGAGACGTATCACATGCTCAATGCCGATACCCTGGCGAAGATGAAGCCCGGATCAATCGTTATCAATGCCGGCCGTGGCGAGCTGGTGGACGAGCATGCGCTTGCAAGCGCTATTAAGCGCGGACACATCTCTGCTGCCGGTGTGGATGTCTTCCCGGCTGAGCCATGCACGGAAAGCCCCCTGTTCGGACTGGAGAACGTGGTGCTCACCCCACACACTGGTGGATCGAGCGCCGAAGCTCTGGAAGCCGTCGGTCGTGTGATCGGCAGCACCACTATCGCGGCGTTGAATGGTGAAGCCGTCCCAAATGCGGTAAACCTGCCAGCGGCTTCATTGGAAACGCATGCGCTGAAGCTTCTGACACAAGTAAGCGCCGCAGCCGGACACCTTTGCGCGGTGATCATGCCGGATTCTCCCAGCACCTTCACCGTGCAAGCGAG
>CAZYDY010000015.1:0-13133 GCA_964646245.1 uncultured Sphaerobacteraceae bacterium | reverse complement strand
GTGTTCAAAAAGATCGAGGGCATTGGCGCCGGGCGACTTATCGATGCTGCCGGTCTCAAGGGCTATCGCATCGGTGGGGTCCATGTTTCCGAGAAGCACGCTAATTTTCTTGTGAATCCCAAAGGCGGCACAGCCGCAAACGTGATGGACCTTGTGCATCACATCCAGCGCACCGTAAAGGAGCAATCCGGCTACGATCTCGAGATGGAGATCCGCTGCGTGGGCGAGTTCCTCTAGATACAGAATCGAGAAACGGGACGGGGGATGACCCCGTCCCGTTTCGCTTGTTACGTACTAACCCCGAGCCTTGCCGTCGTTATCTGGTTCGTGGTCATAATCCAGGATCAGGCGACCGCTGCGGTTGTAGCCGACGTAATCCCACGTCCATCTCCAAAATACGAAGAGCCGGTTGCGGAAGTTCACCAGTCGCAGGATATGGATCAGGGCCCAGATAAGCCAGGCGACGATACCGGTAAACTGCATTTTGCCGATTTGCGCGACCGCCCGATTGCGGCCGATTGTCGCCATGGATCCGTAATCCTGATACTCGAACGGTTCGTACTCTTCGCCGGAAATGCCACGCAGGATATTGGATGCCGCGTGGCGACCACTTTGCTGGGCTACCTGGGCAACACCGGGGAGCGGCCTCCCCTCCGGGCCGGGGACATGTGCAGTGTCGCCCACCACGAAGATGTCCTTGTGCCCGGGAATATGCAGTTCCGGTGTGACGATGGCGCGCTTGCCGCGATCGAGTTCAGCGACGTCAGCGAGCTTCTCATTTATGGATGCACCCTGAATACCAGCCGCCCAAATGATGAGCCCGGCCTCGATTCGGGCCTCGTTGTTGATCTCCACACCCTTCTCGTCCACTCCGGTGACCATGGCACCGGTGCGGACTTCGACGCCCAGTCTCTCCAGGTCACTGGTAGCAGCGGCGGAGAGTTTTGGGTCGAAGCCAGGGAAGATGCGGTCCATGCCTTCCAGCAGCACGATACGCGTGTGCCGGGTATCGATATAGCGAAACTCGCGAGGGAGCGTGAATTTGGCAAGCTCGGCGATAGCACCCGCCATCTCAACGCCGGTCGGTCCACCGCCTACCAGCACATACGTGAGCAGTCGCTCACGTTCGGCGCGGTCGGTCGCGACCTCAGCCAACTCAAAGTTGAGAAGGATCTGTCGCTGGATGCGTTCGGCATCCTCCAGGCTCTTGAGGCCCCATGCGTGCTCGGCCCAATGGTCGTTCCCAAAATAGGAGTCACGGGCACCGGCGGCGATGATCAGGTAGTCATACTCCAGCGGATCATCGGCTGCCAGGATCACCTTGTGGCCCTCGACATCGATATCCACGGCCTCATCAAACACAACCTGAACGTTTTTCTGCCGTTTGAACATGTGGCGCAGCGGTTGTGCGACATGCTCCTGCGAGAGCTGGCTGGACGCCACCTGATAGAGCAGCGGCACGAACAGGTTGTAGTTGCGACGATCGATAATCGTGACTTGTACATCTTCGTCGGCAAACGCCTTTGCTGCATCGACTCCGCCGAAACCCCCACCTATGATCACAACCTGCACCGGCCCGGCATGCGGGCGATGGACAATGTTTGGACTGGTGGTTTTGAGAGTGGTTGATACCACGTGATACTCCAGTGCAGCGCTACGAACGCCGAGAATGCATTTCGCCGGAAAACGAATATCCGGGCAACGTCTCTATTGAGACTATCACCCGGATAAAATTACCGCTGTGGGCCCGCCTTTTCCAACCTTTACCGTCAGCGTAACGGATTAGGCGTTGCGAACCTCACTAATAAGTGCCTGCAAGGAATCCTTGGCGTCACCGAAGAGCATGGACGTGTGGTCCTTATGGAACAGTTCGTTCTCTACTCCGGCGAATCCGGGGCTCATTCCGCGCTTGAGTACAATCACACGCTCGGCCTCATCGACCGCAAGGATCGGCATACCGTAGATGGGACTGGATGGATCATCGCGAGCGGCCGGATTCGTAACGTCGTTCGCACCGATCACCAGCGCTACATCTGTCTTGGAGAACTCGCCATTGATTTGATCCATTTCATACAGATCTTCATACGGCACGTTGGCCTCGGCCAGCAGTACGTTCATATGGCCAGGCATACGACCAGCCACCGGGTGGATGGCATAGCGTACGTCAACACCGCGCGCTTCCAGTACGCCAGCAAGCTCCTGTACGGCGTGCTGTGCCTGCGCAACCGCAAGTCCGTATCCGGGCACTACAATCACGCGATCAGCATATCCAAGTGAGACGGCAGCATCGTCGACGGTGGTTTCGCGAATCGGCTTCTGCTCGACTGCGGCTCCATCGCCACCACTTTTGACGGCCGCAGCTCCGAAGCTGCCGAAGATCACGTTGACAAGGCTGCGGTTCATTGCCTTCGCCATCAAGAGCGAGAGGAAGAGACCACTGGCACCTACTAACGTACCCGCGACGATGAGCGGCTGAAGATTAAGTGCGAAGCCAGTGAGGATGGCAGCAACACCAGAGAACGCGTTCAAGATCGCGATCACCACTGGCATATCTGCGCCACCAATTGGCATCACCAGAAGCACACCGGCAACCAACGCTACGATGAACGAAATAACCAGCAAGGTGTTACCAAGCGCACCAGAACCAGCCCAAATCGTGGCGATCGTTAGCACGGTAATGGTGCCGATCAGGATCATGGCGACCAGGTTGCGTTCAAGAGGAACCTGAATCTTGTTAATTTGCTTCAGGCCCTGCAGTTTCGAGAATGCGATGAGGCTACCGGTAAGCGTGATGGAACCGATCACTGTACCCAGAACGATACTGGCGACTGTTCCGCGTCCCAGGTCGGTTGCACCAAGCCCCTCCGAAACTCCAACAAATGCAGACGCTGCACCACCAAGGCCGTTGAAAATCGCGACCATCTGGGGCATAGCGGTCATCTGCACGCGCTGCGCCATGATGTACCCGGGCGCACCACCGACGATCATCGCCAGGATGATCCAGATGTAGTTCTTGTCGATGCTGTCGTGGAAGAAGGTCGCCAGGATGGCCAAAACCATACCGGCAAGTGCGAAGGTATTTCCCTGTCGCGCAGTTTTCGGAGACCCAAGCCGCCAAATGGCAAGCACAAACAATGCTGCCGAGAGAACGTAGATCAGATCGATGATCATGAACGCTTCTCCTCTCGACCGGCTGCCTGATTCCGACCTTTAAACATGGCCAACATTCTGTCCGTTACTACATAGCCACCAACCACGTTCGCCATCGCTGCCGCTATGGCAATGAAGGCGAGGACCTGCAGGATAATTCCGTCTACTGATCCGAGCACCAACATACCGCCAAGCACCACAATGCCTGAAATCATGTTCGTGCCACTCATAAGCGGAGTGTGCAGGGTCGGCGGAACGCGTTGGATAAGTATCGTTCCCAAAAATGCGGCCAGCACCAGCACATAGATGGCGGCCAGAGCTGTCTCACTCATCGTTTTTCTTCTCCTCTTCCACGTAGACCACGTCATCATCAGCGGCGACGTCTGTCAGGGAGTCCGAATCCACATCGGACCCACCGATATCGGCCACGCTGGTATAGATGTCATCCAGCTCGATAGGGTCACGATCCTTGGGCGGCGGAGAATTTTCAACTGACACCGCTTCCATGCTGGCACTTCCGAGCTCGTTATCCAGTGGGGATTCGATTACTTCTGCGGGGTTCCCATCATAGGGTGACTCCGCGGGATCATCGCCGACCAGCGGCTCACTGGTTTCATTCGATATTGAGTCTTCATCCGATTGAGCCGTGGTGTCAAGATCGCTCAACTTGTCTGTATCGATCGATGCGATGTCTTCTCGCTCTGTCGGCCCTGAATCCGCCTCCGCATCTGACCCGGACTCTGGTTCAGGTGCAGGAGCTGCGCTCTCTTCGAGACCCATCATCTTTCGGGTCTGGGCCTGTACGATCTGGCCGTCGTGCGTAATGCACATTCCGGCGATAATCGCGTCCTCAAAGTTGAGGTTGATCTCGCCATCCTTGATGAGCAGGTCGAGGAAATTCGTGATCACCTTGCCGTACATCTGGCTGGCGTGAACCGGCAGGGTCGCCGGCAGATTGAGCAACCCGATAATGGTGACACCATGCTCGGTGGTGATTTCGCCCGGAGTAGTGAGTTCGCAGTTACCACCGGTTTCTGCAGCGAGGTCCACAATAACGCTGCCGTGACGCATGCGCTCCACAGCCTCTGCGGGGATCATCTTCGGAGCCGGACGGCCAGGCACAAGTGCCGTTGTGACGACGACATCTGCGTTAGCGATGTGATCGTTCAGGCCCTCCTGCTGTTTGCGAAGTTCCTCCGGGGTTGCCTCACGGGCGTATCCGCCAGCGGCTTCCGCGTCCGCTCCAATATCGATTTCTACGAACTTCGCCCCGAGGCTTTCAACCTGTTCCTTTACTACGGCTCGAACATCGTACGCCTCTACCACAGCGCCGAGTCGACGAGCAGTCGCAATCGCCTGCAACCCGGCAACACCGGCTCCCAACACAAGTACACGTGCCGGGCGGATGGTTCCGGCAGCGGTCATGAGAAGTGGAAAGAACTTTGGCAGGTGATCAGCGGCAAGCAACACAGCCTTGTACCCGCCAATGGTGCTCATCGCACTGAGCGCATCCATGCTCTGGGCTCGCGTAATACGCGGCACGGCATCGACGGCCATGGCAGTGACACCGGATTCGGCGAGCTTGTTGTTCAGGTCGTGATTCACCAACGGGGCCAGGAAGCTCACCAGCATCTGCCCCTGTTTGACGTGATCAAGCTCGCCCCTGTCCGTCGACGGAGCCTGCACGCGCACCACCACATCCGCTGCTGCAAAGACATCGGCGGCAGAATCAACGATCGTGGCACCTTGCGCGGTGTATTCATCATCGGCGATAGAAGAGCCGTTGCCAGCCCCCTTCTCAACGACGACGTCAACACCCTTTCCAACCAAATGTTTGACCGAATCGGGAATTAAACCGACACGGGTTTCACCGGCAGCCGTCTCCTTCACCACACCAATGGTGACCGATTTGGCTCCGCTGACTTGTTCCGGGTTCTCGGCCATACGGCCCTCCTCCACAACTCGTATTCCTCCGTGACGTTTTTGCCACGGCGTTCCTTTGATACGCAATGAGTACGGTCTGCTGATTCACCTCTCCAGGTGTGCCCTCGGACGTGTTTGCGCATGCGGTTGTCTACATTGGAGTATCAATGTATTTTGCAAAAAACGCTAGATGAGAATGAGTTGCAGGTGTATGGACCTTGCGTGTGCATTTCGTGAGGTCCTCTGGGTTGCGCCATGGATCCACCAGAAGCCAGCTCTGCACTCACTCTCATCACCCCACCGTTTCGGCTGATGCAACACCACGTTCGGTCAAAAATACTCCTTTCGATACATGGTGTCGGGTTTCCTCCGGGTATGTATAACGAATTCTGTACGATATCATTACTATAGAGTTAACAATTACGACTGAGGCAAAACCTATACTTACCTCGGTCGGGTAAGGCTTCGGGTGAAGCCGGCATATCCGCGCGTTTGCGTGAACTGCCTTCCGATACGGCTCTGGCCAATCAATCAGGGAGAAATCTTTATGACACGTTCCCTCTCACGTCGCTCACTCGTGCAAACGAGCTCGGTACTGGGTGCCTCAGCGGCATTTATCAAATTCGGCGCATTGTCCGCCCAGGACGCAACTCCGGGAGCATCTCCCGCTGTTGAGCCGGATGCTGATTTCCTTGCTGCGCAGGAGCAGTTGATTGAAGACCTAAAGCAATACGAGGGTCAGACCATCAAAATGCTGAGCGCCGTTGCCGGTGGTAAGGATCCTGAGGAAGACGCCCTCTTCGCCGAAGAGTTCAAGCGCCTTACCGGTGTCACACTTGATCTCGTTCACCCCACCGCTGACTACGATCAGAAGCGACAGGCCGACCTGACCGCAGGTGTGGAGTACGACCTTATCTACACCAACAAGCAGCACATGGACGTGATGGTAGATCAGGAAATCCTGGTCGACCTCACCGAGCAGATCAATAACTCCGGTGTACTCAGCAACCCCACCGTGATCCCGCCCGAGGAGTGGGACCAGGTGAAGTACGGTGAGCAGATGTTCAGTGTCTTCAACAAGTTTGAGGGCAGCCGCATGCTCACCATGCGACAGGATTGGCTGGACACACTCGGCCTTGAAGCCCCTGGCACGCTGCAAGAGCTCTATGACGTCATGGTGGCCATGCGGGATAACGATCCGGCCGGCGATGGCGGACAGCCGATTGGCTTCAGCGCGACCGAAACATACGACTTCCAGCCATTCTTCAGCGCCTTTGGGCTGCGAAACGGTTGGTCGAACGCCGATCTCGAATCCCGTTCTATTGACTACGCAAGCGATGCCGCGATTCCGGCATACCAGTACCTGGCAGACCTCTTTGCCGAGGGCCTGATTGACCCGAACTTCGCCACGCAGGATATGGCAGCCGTTCGCAACCAGTTCATGACCGACAAGGTCAGCAGCCTTTGCTACTGGGATACCTGGGTAGGCCTGTTCAACGCGCAGGTGTCAGCTGCAAATCCAGAGAGTCCATTCCAGGCGACCGGTGTGGCCGCTGCCACGGATGAAGAGGGTAACCTCATCATCACCCGCGGACAGCCAAGCGTGTGGACGATTCCGATCAATGCCCCGAATCCGGAGCTGGCGTTCAAGATTCTTGAGTGGTGGCACACATTCGATGGCATCCAGCTCACATCTCTGGGCATCGAGGGTCACGACTTCACCGTGACCGACGGTGTGTATGAGCTCACTGAAGTTGGTCAGCAGCACGCCATGGATCACGGTCAGCCGACTCCGTACAACAGCAACTGGGTAAACCCGGTTGGTGAACTCCCGGGCCTGCGTGAGGCACAGGAGATCACACGGCAGTACGCCAGCCTGGATGCCTATGGCCCAGACTGGGAGCCGACCATTAAGCCTCTGATTGACGAGGCCATGATTCGTATGATCCTCGGCGATGTATCTCCTGAAGAGGGCGTTGCCGCCCTGCAGGAAGAACTCCGCGCCCAGGACTTCATCGACTAGACTGCTCTCACAGTTGCTTTCAGGAGGGATGGCGGTAATTCGCCATCCCTCCGTGGTGTCAAAAGGTCGATCCGTATGAACTCACGAGTCACCGCTAACATGCGTCGATACGCATGGTTGTATGTCATGATCTTGCCGGTGATCATCTATCTCATCCTCTTTGTGTACTACCCACTTGTTCAGGGTGTGGTTTCCAGTTTCCAGGAAACAATTCCCTTGCGCGGTACAACCTGGGTGGGCACTGCCAACTACGAAGAAGCCATCAATACGCCCCAGTTTTGGCAGGTCGTACGAAACACCTTGCTGATTGGCGGTGGCATTATCCTTTTGGGCTTCTTCCCGCCTATTATCGTGGCGTTGGCGCTCAATGAACTCCTGAATATGACCTTCAAGAAGATTGCCCAGACCACCGTTTACCTCCCCCACCTCTTTAGCTGGGTGGTGATTGCGGGTATGTGGATGTACATCCTGGCGCCATCCGGCGGAATTGTGAACGAAACGATCAAGGCGATTGGTGGCGAACCGATCCGCTTCTTCACGGACACTACCTGGGCGCGGTCATTGATGGTTGGGCTGCCAATTTGGCGCGATATGGGCTACTACGCCATCATCTATCTTGCTGCCATTACCGCCATTAGCCCGTCGCTTTACGAAGCGGCGCGTGTTGATGGTGCGAGCCGATTCCAGCAGACCTACCAAATCACACTGCCGCTGTTGAGGCCGACGATGCTTGTCGTGTTCATGCTGAACACCCTCGGTATGCTGCGCATCTTCGACCAGATCTTCATCATGCGAAACAACGTTGTGAAGCGCTACGTCGATGTACTGATGACGTACGTCTATGACCTCGGTATCTTGCAGGGCAAAATCGGACTCGCGAGTGCCATCTCCGTTATGGTGCTGGGCGCGACGCTGCTCTTGACCGCCTTCGTTTGGTGGGTCACCGGCTTTGGGAAGGAGGAGTAATCATGTTTGTTCGTTCTACCCAACGCCGACGTAACGAGCACCTCTCTGGCGGAGATCGTATCTACAAGGCCGTAGTACTTGTCTTCCTGTTGAGTGCAATGAGCCTGATGATCATTCCGTTCTGGAACGTGATCGCAGTCGCATTTTCCTCAGCGCTTGGCTCAATGGAATCCGGAATCATCCTCTGGCCACGTGACTTCAGCGTCGACGGGTTCCGCATCATCTGGAGCAACCTCGGGCTGGAACGCGCGTTCCTCAACAGCCTGTTCGTGACGTCCATTGGCACGTTCGCGCATGTGGCGCTCGCTTGCCTGGCCGGCTACGTGCTGATCCAAAGCGATTTGCCAGGACGCAAGTTGCTGGTGATCTTCATTCTGGCGACGATGGCGATTCCGGGCGAGCTGATCCTGATTCCGCTCTATCTCGTCATTCGAAACCTGGGTCTCTACGATTCGCTTTGGGCGCTCGTGATCAGCGGTATGGTGAGCGGATTCAGCATCTTGCTCATGCGCAATTTCTTCGCGGGTGTGCCGTTCGACCTGGCTGAATCCGCCCGTATTGATGGCGCGTCGGACTTCCACATCTTCCGGACGATCTACCTCCCGCTGGCCAAGGCCGGTATCGCGACGATCGCTCTTTTCGAGATGGTGGGCCGCTGGAACATGTTCCTGCCGGTGATCCTGTATATCAGTGATTCGCAGAAATACACCCTGCAGGTGGTGCTCCGCAGCCTTGTGACCGAGAACCAGGGCAATAGCGGTACCAGCATGATTACTCCAAACGTGCAGATGGCCGGTATTCTCATCGCGATCATCCCGTTGGTCGCGCTCTATCCATTCATGCAACGCTACTTTGTGAAGGGCATTACGCTCGGATCAGTAAAGGAATAGTTTCCGACGTGAGCGACATCATCGAACTCAGGGCCCGATTTGAACCCGATGAAGAGAGAGTTTGGAAACACATTCCATTCGAGATGCCAGCGAGGGTGGACCAGTTCCACATCAGCATCAGCTACAACAATCGCATCAACTCCAATCCGTTCCTGAAGGGTGGTAACACCCTTGATATCGGCCTCTTCGACCCACGAGGTACCGAAAGTGGGAGCCCGGGGCTGCGAGGCTGGAGCGGCAGTGTTCGCACCGAAATCACCATCGATCACGAATGGGCCACCCCACCCTACTGTTCCGGCGAAATCCAGGCAGGCGAGTGGAACCTGCTGTTAGGCGCGTACAAGACCGACGAGTCCGGGCTCGATGCAGAGGTCACGATTACGCTCAACACCTCCCTGGAGCGCCCGGAGGTGCCGCCAATCGCGAACCTGGCCGACCTGAACCGCGCGAGCCTTCCGAAACCTGGTGAGCCGGGCTGGTACCGCGGTGACCTGCACATGCACACCGTCTACTCCGATGGCGACAGCTACCCGCACGAAGTTGCCGCCGCTGTGTATGAAGCCGGACTCGACTTCTACGGCATTACGGATCACAACCGGGCGCAGAGCCCGGTGCCACTGGTTCCACACGGCGACGGGTGGCCGGTGCTTGTTCCCGGCGTTGAAGTAACGAGCTACGCCGGTCACTTCAACGTCTGGGGTGGCTCCGACCAGTGGTATGACTTCCGTGATTTCTCAGCCGAAGGGCAACAGAAAGTCATTGACGCAGCCAAAGCCGATGGCTCGCTCGTTTCCCTCAACCATCCAAAACCGTTTGGACCGATGTGGGACCTGCCAGACGTTGACGGGTTCGATAGCATCGAGCCGTGGAACGGCTGGTGGGGCGGACTAAACAACCTTGCAACCGGATACTGGGCGGACAGACTTAACGAGGATTCAGCAGAACAGTGGCACGTAGGAATCTGCGGCAGCGACACGCACTACCTGAAAGAACCGGGGAATCCGATGATTCCCGTGAGCAACGCGAAAATAGGGCACCCGACGCTGTGGATCCAAACTGACGAAGAACTTACGCAGGACTCGATCCTGGATGCGATTCGCGCCGGCCGTGTTTTCATGAGCGAATCTCCAGGAGGCCCTACTATCTATACGCATCGGGAAGGCAACTATTTGTCTGTGCGTGTGATGGGTGCCCGGGAAGACGTGTTAATGGCGATCGATTCGGACGGCTGCATCAAGGCCGAATCGATTCCGTCCAACGATGCCAGCTTCCGATGGCCCGTGGACCAGGTTATTCCGGAAGGCGAAAAATACGTACGGTTCCAGGTGATGTCAGCCGATGGAATTATGCGGGCGATGAGCAATCCGATCTGGAAACAGGACTAGGCGTTCCAGTCGTCGTCTTCGTCTTCCATGGAGATGACGAAATCCACGCCCCAGGGGTTATCGCCGGGGAGCTGTGGGCCGCCCCACAGGCCCATTTCTTCCTCGTCGCGTTCGGCGAACACGACCATCTGGCTTATAAAGGCGTCGAGCTCCTGTTCAGGCTCATGGAAGCGGAAGCGACCCAGCTCTGCAAGAAGCGTGGCACCAGGCACGAATGTCTCGCCGGAGAAGGCGTGGCGCTCCAACGCCTCGATACGAGCATCGTCGTCGGCAAGCTGTGCGACAGTATCAGCGAGCTCCAGGAGGCCCTCGGCTGAACGTCGACTGCGCTGGGCAGCTTCCGGACCCAGCCCAAGCATGTCCTGCATCTCGCGTTCGCGCCGCCATTCAGCGATGACGCGAATCCGTTCTTCAATTGCCCGTTTACCGATGGCGCTCATGCCCTACTCCTCTACTGCTCGGGATAGTATCACCGAGATCGCATCAGTTGGCATTCCCGCATGGATAAGCGACCATGCCACCATATCCACGGCATTACCCTGGTGGGAATTATGCAGACAATTAAACCGGAATCATCGTCACAAATCGTTGCGTACACTGCTCTCGCCGTAAGCATGGCATTTGTAGGCACGAGCATGACGGCCAATAAATTTATCGTCAGTGGTGTTCCGGTGATGGTGGCAGGGCTGATCCGGTTTCTGGCCGCAAGCATTTTCATCGTATCGCTCACGCTGATGATTGACCGGAAACTGCCGCAACTGGATCGTCGCACGCAGGTAATTCTTGCTGCACAGACATTTTTCGGATCGTTCCTGTTTACCGTGCTGACGCTCTATGGCGTCGACATGACCACCGCGATGGTGAGCGGTATCATCCTGGCCGCCACGCCAGCCGTGGTGGCAATTATGGCGTGGGTGATGGGAGACCGGCTCGCACGTATCGCCTGGATTGGCGTGTTACTCACTATTGGCGGGGTGATGCTGGTTAATCTGCTGGGAACACCGGGAGAAGATGTCGCGCGGAGGCCAATTTTGGGCGCGGTCTTGATCTTCCTCGCGGTGATCAGCGAGGCGGCGTACACGATGTTCGCGCGGCTTATTGCCGGCAGTGCCTCGCCCCTTGGCATCACGAGTTGGTATTCCATATACGGTGCCATTATGTTCTTGCCGCCAGCCCTGTGGACATTGAGAGATTTCGACATGGACACGATTCCAGCCTCTGCCTGGACCGCCATGATCTACATGGGTGCCGGACCGGGCGCGCTTGCCGTCCTGCTCTGGTTTTACGGCTTGCGACACGTGCCGGCCAGCATCGCCGGGGCGTTCACCGGGGTCATGCCTATCTCAGCAGTGCTGAGTGCGTGGCTGGTTTTGGGAGAAGAAATCGCCTGGCCACACATTCTCGGTATGGTGCTCATCATGATCGGTATTGTGATGGTTGCGCGCTCACGCGGTCGCGTTGTTGCGCGCAACACCCTACGACTTCGACTCGACCGGTAGATCGTCGGCTGGTTCCGGACTCGGGGGAACATCACGCAAGAAGGGACGCATAGCTGCGAGCACCTGTTCGTGGATTTGCGGATCGGCGCTTACCAGCAGACCGCCGCTAAAGTGGGTGTTTTTCTTGTTATAGAGATGTCGGCGACCGTAAAGATCGGAATAGACGCCGCCGGCTTCGTTGATGATGAGATCCGGGGCAGCGAGATCCCACTCCTGGCCGGGGGATGTTCCTGGCGGCTGCGGAAACCCGATGAACACATCGTAATAGCGCTGGGTATGGTCGAATGCGCGGGTCTGGGTTCCGACCTTCATTTCCTCGGGGTCGGGCGAATTGAACTGCTTCGCGACTGCCTTGACGGCCGGTTCAGAACCTTCGGCGATGTAGTACACGCTCGTGACCATGCGTGGAGGCGTCAGGGCCGGGGTGATTCGGAACGGCTCCCATTCCCCATCTTCACGTCTCCATGCTCCCTGCCCCTTGATGGCTGCATGCATAAGCCCCGTGGTTGGCTGGAGCGTGACGCCCACCGTCACATGTTGGTCTACGGCCAGGGCGATGAGTACATCGAACTTGCCATTGGCCGCGATGAACTGGGCTGTGCCATCGATAGGATCAACGATCCAGACGCGAGAGTTCTGGAGTCGGGCTTCGTCCTTCGCGCCCTCCTCTGTCAGCAGGGCATCATTCGGGAAGGCGCCGCTAAGTCGCTCCCGGATGAGCTTGTCGGCGGCGATGTCGGCGTCTGTGACGGGGCTATCATCGTCCTTCTTATATTCACTTGCCGAGTGATTGTTGTAGTACTCGAGGATCACCTCGCCAGCGGCATCGGCGGTTTCAATGGCAACCGAGAGTTCCTGAAACCAGGGAGAATCCGGAGAAACGGGTATAGTCATATTAGAGAATCCTTCCGCAGTAATAAGAGACTGTTCCCAAATGGTGGGGCCAGAACACCTTCGATGGAACAGCATATGCTATCGAAGACTCTTAATACACAATGAATAAGTAGCGTTTTCGGTTATCTATCCGCTACGCTTGAGGAAATCCTGACAATGGAGTCACGCTAATCACGGCACGCTGCGCGCTCGGGTTCGACCGCAGTAACAACGGGAATGGATGGTATGGACACAATCCTTAATCGCAGAATGTTCCGGTTTGGCAGCCTCGTGATCGCCGCAGTTTTTGTCCTGGCCGCTTGCGGTGCGGACGATGACGCAGACCCAACAGCCACCACAGCGCCACCGACAACGGCGCCGACCGAAGAAGTGATTGAACCCGAGGGCACTCCTGAAGAGGAGG
>CAZYDY010000014.1:10358-13611 GCA_964646245.1 uncultured Sphaerobacteraceae bacterium | reverse complement strand
GCTTCCGTGGCCAGGTAATGCGAAGAGACAACTGCCGCCGCATCTGTACCCTGCGCATGCACTGAATCGCCAGAAGGGTGCACCAGTTTGGACGCAGTCAGCCCGGTAGCCGTCCCGGCAATCAGGTGCCGTCGATCGATACGGCTGCCGCGTTCATACGCATCGGTATTCCTGCGCGAATCTTTGCTCGTCATCCGGATCCCCTCCCTTCAGCGCGTTTGCAGGGACGTTGACCACGTTCTTTAAGGACTGCGAGATAGCTCGAAGTCTCTCAATATAAACGTCGAATATCAGGATAGCGGATTTTCGTTTGTTACACTGTGCGCCCAACAGGCCTGGAGGTATCTAGATCCGGGCCGAAGTCACCACCTCGGAAGCACCGGGCAGCGAGACTGGTACGAACGCACTGGTTTCGCAGCTTTCCCGTGCCAACAGGCAGAGTTGCGCACTGATTAGGCCATCCTGCAGCGTTGCCCGACTATGGCCGGTACCGAAGATGATCGCCAGGAAATCGTGTAACAGTTCTGTGTCGCCACCATGGTGACCACCTTCAGCGGAATCGAGCTTGTAGCGGTCAACACGCGGTTGGTGATGGTGATCCACCACGATTTCGTCGCTATAGAAATCGAACTCCAGCGTCCCCTTGTATCCCAGGAATTTCGCGCCACGGCGAGCAGCACCGCGACGGGCATAGAAATTCTGGGTGTACGTCAGGTGCGATCCGTCTGCATACTGCAAAATCGCTGTCGCAGAATCATGATTGCCGGTATCGACGGCGAATGAACACTGCCAGCGACCATCCCACCAGTCTTCGGCATTGCGCATGTCGTCGAGGATTCCCTGCATATAGAAGAGGTTCTTCTGGCTTTCCGGGCAGGTGTCCTGAATCGGGCAGTCAAGGCAGTACAACCCCGCCGGCATGTCGCCCTTAAAGACGTTTTTGCTCTCCACCGCCACGATCCGCTCGGGAGTGCGACCCACCATGTAGGTGAGGTAATCGAAATCGTGAGTGGCCTTCTGCAGCCACAGTCCACCGGTGAGCGAGTCGTCTCGCATCCAGCCATGGAAATAGTTGGATCCATAGAACGGCACATTGTTAACCGCTTGCACGTTAGAGACATCGCCCAGCACACCGGAATCAATGATGTCCTTCGCCATCATGGCGAGCCTGCTCAGCCGCAATGGGAAGCTCACCACCACCTCGCTTTTGCTGGTGAGCGAAGCGGAATGCAGCTGCTGTACCTGTTCCTTTGTGATGCTGACCGGCTTCTCGAGGAAGAGGGGAAGATCCAGCGCGAGTACCTTCATTGCGTACTCGGTATGGAAATTACACGTTGTGCCGATCATCACGGCATCTGGCGTGGATTGCTCCAGCAACGTATCGATGTCATCGAAGAACGTCACACCATCCAGCCAATCCCCCTCGACCTTTTTACGAATCTCGTCCTCACGTGGATCAACCACCGACACCAGCTTGATATCTGCCGCGAATGTATCCAGCTGACGAAGGAGCCATTGAATGCGACTCCCGAACCCTACGACTGCAAGCCGCTTTGTCATTTCCCACCTCCGGGGTTTACTTCTACCGAAATCAGTATCAGGCAAGTTGCCAGTGATCGAAAGAGCTTTCATGTAAAGAAGAACTGCCGGGGAACAATCCCCGGCAGTTCTTCGAGGTGTGTAATGAGTAGGTGTATGAATCAGTCGTCTACTGGAACGACGTCCGGGTCCTGGGTGGGGAAGTACTCGCCATGGAATACCGGATTCATCAGGTTCTCCGGCGAGAGGATCTCGTCAAGTTCCTCTTCTTTCATCAGGCCCATTTCCAGCACCACTTCGCGCACGGATCGTCCGGAGCGGGCGCACTCCTTCCCGACAGCATCACCGGCAGCGTGGCCAATGCGCTCATTGAGGTAGGTGACGATTCCGATCGAGTTCATGACGTAGTCGTAACAGACTTCTTCATTCACCGTGATGCCCTCAATGCAGAGGGTTCGCAGTGTATGGATTGCATTCTGCAGCAGCGAGATCGACTCAAACAGGCTCTGGGCAATCACTGGCTCCATCACATTCAACTGCAGTTGCCCGGCTTCAGCGGCCATGGTGATCGTGACGTCGTTACCCATTACCTTGTAGCAAACCTGGTTTACCACTTCCGGAATTACCGGGTTCACCTTGGCCGGCATGATGGAAGAGCCTGCCTGCCGTTCTGGCAGATTAAGTTCGTTCAGGCCGGCGCGTGGGCCAGATGAAAGCAGGCGCAGATCATTACAAATAACGCCCAGCTTCATGGCTGTGCGCTTCACCGCTGCATGCATGGAGACATACGCGCCAGTGTCAGATGTGGCTTCGATCAGGTTTTCTGCCGGTACGACCTCGAGTCCGGATACTTCAGCGAGGTGGCGACATGCTGTCTCGGCGAAGCCTGGAGGTGTGTTTAGCCCGGTACCGATGGCGGTTGCCCCGAGGTTCACCTCGAGCAGGAACTGGTCCACCAGGTCCAGGTAGAGATTCTCTTCGCGCATGAGCACGGCAAAGGCACGGAACTCCTGGCCAACGGTCATCGGCACGGCGTCTTGTAGCTGCGTACGTCCCATCTTCAGGAAGCCACTGAACTCATCCGCCTTGACGTTGAGGGCGTCTTCCAGCTTCTGCACTTCGTCGCGAAGCTTTTGGATTTCGGTAAAGACGGCAATGCGGAAACCGCTGGGATAGGCATCGTTGGTGGACTGGCTCTTGTTGACATGGTCGTTGGGATTGATCACATCATACCGGCCCTTCTCCAATCCCATCACTTCCAGGGCGAGATTGGCGATAACCTCGTTGACATTCATATTTGCGCTGGTGCCGGCACCGCCCTGGAAGACATCCTCCGGGAACTGATCCATGCAGCGACCTTCTTCGAGAATCAGGTCACACGCCTTGATGATGGCTCCGGCGATGTTGGGATGAATGATTCGCGATTCCAGGTTGGCGAGGGCACAAGCCTTCTTTACCATCACCAGGCCCCGAATGAGCTCCGGGTGATCCTGCAGTTTGCCTGAACTTATCTGGAAGTTATTGAGTGCGCGTTGGGTGTGGATGCCGTAATAGGCGTCGGCAGGAACTTCTAACTCGCCGAGGAGATCCTTTTCGATCCGCATCTCAGTCATGAAGCACGTCCTTCTGGTGAAGTACGGGCTTGAACATCGCCCGTTTGTGGTCATTACATCGCCACAGCCCTGTAGCGATCCACATAGGCAAAATGTACCAT
>CAZYDY010000014.1:0-10258 GCA_964646245.1 uncultured Sphaerobacteraceae bacterium | reverse complement strand
GTGGTCATTACATCGCCACAGCCCTGTAGCGATCCACATAGGCAAAATGTACCATCTGCTCAAAAAATCTCAATGTATTTTGTGCGGTGAGTACAGGCTATTCTTCTGGAGTGGTTTCACCCTTAAGCGGATATGTGGCGAGCACCTCGTAGTGGGCGCCGTCTTGTTGCAGGTGGCTGCGGATAAGCTGCACTTCGGTGATTGGGAATGGCACTGCCATATCGGCTCCGGCCAGGTGCTCCATTCGGAGTGATTCGAAGGCATCGCGTACCTGGTTCGGAAGTGCGCTGACCTTCACACCTTCAATGTCGCGGACCCTTCCCAGCGTGATGTGAGGATGGAAATCTGCATCATCGATGTCGATACCAAAGTCGTCCAGGAAGTCACCGATGTCGTTGTAGACCGCCTCCAGCCGATGCGCCGGACCCCACAACCCGAGCCAGAGTACACGCGGTCGGCGGATGGACGGGAACGTCCCCGGTTCGGCGGTGCGAAGATCGAACGGCTCGTGCGCGCTCACTGCTGCGGTGAGTGACATCCGCAGCAATTCCGCCATTTCCGGCTCGGTGTCACCGATGAAGTGGAGGGTGAGGTGTCCGTTCTCCGGGTCGATCCAACGTACGGGCAGTTCGCCCGGGCTGAGATGATCGATGATCTTCCGCACCTGTTCGCGCACGTCGGTCGGCAGTGGCACAGCTATGAACAATCGCCAGGGAGTATCTGGCGTTGTATCCGGTAGTCGGGTTTTCTTCGTGCGCTCTCGGCGCTGTTCAGGCGTTCGCCTTTTGCGGGTGGGCTTCTCTCTACTCATCATGCCTGTATTCTAGCAACCCCACGTACAATAGCCAGAATGGGTGCATCACTGTTGATGAAGGGGTATGTGTATGACAACTGCGTTTCTCGGACCTCGTGGTACGTATAGCGAGCAGGCAGCGGTCGAGTTCGCCGGAGGCGATGACGATTTGCTGGAAGTGCCGAACTTTGCAGCCGCAGTCGCGGCAGTAGAAGAGGGGCGAGCCCACTACGCAGTAGTGCCGGTAGAGAATTCTATAGAAGGGCCAGTGAGCCAGAGCCTCGATATCCTGATCCACGATACTGACCTGAAGCTTTATGCCGAGATCGAGGTGGCGATCCAACATGTGCTGGTTGGTCCATCCGCAGTTGACCTTGCTAAAGTGACCCATGTGCACTCGCATCCGCAGGCGCTGGCCCAGTGCGGCAAGTGGATGGATGCGAACCTGCCGAACGCTGAGCGCGTGGCCGCGCTGAGCACGAGTGGTGCGGTGCAAACCGTGGTAGAACAGGGCGACCCTGCGCACGTCGCGATTGGCCCCGAGCGATCCCAACTGCTCTATGGCGGAGAGGTTCTGGCCCGGAACATTCAGGACGTTGCCTACAATCGCACCAGGTTCATGGCGCTTGCGAAGCACGATGCCGAACCGACCGGTGCCGACAAGACGTTCCTGGCCATGCGTCCGGACAAGAACCTCCCGGGGAGCTTGTACACTTCCCTTGGGCCCTTCGCACGCGCGAATGTTCAGCTCACCAATATCATTACCCGACCCACCAAAGATCTTCTTGGAGAATATTTCTTCCTGATCGATTTCGAGGGCCACCGTAAAGACCCACATATTGCTGCCGTACTTGAGGAAGTGGAGAAGATCACTTCCGGCCTGAAGGTCATAGGCAGCTGCCCCCGCTACACTGGTAAAAACGCGTAATTAACCAAGGAATACTGTTTGACGCTTTACATTGATGACAACTTGATGACCGGTATGATTGCCACGCCTCTTCGTGAGGGATGGATCGAGACAGCCGTCCCCTATGAAGTTGTGCCTAACCTGACCGCAGACCGCATCGGTCGAGGCGATGTCGCCCTCATATCCGTGGCGGAAGCCGCGACGCTGGTGGATACGCACTACATTGACCCGGCGATCGCGGTAGTTTCCGGCGAGCCCCCGCTCAGCACAATCGCCATGCGCACTCCGGTACGACCGGATGGCATCGACGAATCGCCGATTCGGATGATCGATACCACCCCCACTGCAGAGCTGCTGATTCGTGCCCTTCTGCGCTCGTTCTATGGCATTACTGCCGACGGGTTTGTTCATAATGCAGATGATGCAGCGGCGGCGGAAGCGCAATGCGTCATCGTCGACGGGCAGGTGGGTCTCACCGAACCGGAGGACGGATACCAGGATGACCTGGTTAAAGCCTGGTTCGTGCTCACCGGCACACCGGTGGTTTATGCCGTGGCCGTGGTTGGCGTAGAAGCCGACGGTGGCGAGGCCGAGTTGGGTCTACTACGCTCCGCGCTCGATCTCGGAGTGGAGCGACGGCGCGATGTGCGTCGTGTTCTCGCCGGAGAAGATGAATCGATCAATCGCGAGAAGCTGGGCGAAATCACCAACGCTCTTCGATACCAGCTGGAACAACCTGACATTCAGAGCGCCAGTAACCTGCTTGCCCGCGGTACCTGGGGCACAGAGTGGAAGCGTCACCTGCCCGCAGTGAAGTAGCCGACCCGTTATAATAGAGAATCGAAACCGCCATCTAACGGCGTAATTGTTGTGCTTTAAGTTCTTGAGGTAATCCGTTCATGCCCGCTACCATGCAATCGTTCAGTACTACGCTTGATGATCTCGAGCGTAGGCTCCACGAAATCGATCACACCATGGGCGATCCCGCGGTGGCAACTGACGCCACCAAAATCATGGAACTCGGCCGCGAGCGTTCCGAAATGGAGCCGCTGGTAACCGCGTGGGCAGAATACAAGAACCTGGCGCACCAGATCACCGAAACCAAAGAGATGGCGGAGATGGATGATGAAATCGCCGATCTCGCTCGCGAGGAGCTTAAGGAGCTTCGCTCTCGGCAAGAAGAGCTGGAAGTCGAAATCCGAAAGATGCTCGTCCCCAAGGATCCGAACGACGACAAAAACGTCATCGTCGAAATCCGTGCTGGCACAGGTGGCGACGAGGCGGCGCTGTTTGCTGCCGATCTCTTCCGCATGTACAGCCGGTACGCCGAACGCATGCGCTGGAAGTCCGATGTGCTGAGCGCAACCGAAACCGACGGTGGTGGCTTCCGGGAAGTGATTTTCGAGATCCGCGGTAAGGGTGCCTACAGCTATCTTCGCTTTGAATCCGGTGTGCATCGTGTTCAGCGCGTGCCGCAAACGGAGAGTCAGGGTCGGGTTCACACGTCAACGGCGAGTGTTGCGGTACTTCCAGAGGCCGAAGAGCTGGATCTGGAAATCAACGACAACGATCTCAAGATCGATGTTTACCGATCATCCGGCCACGGTGGACAGAGTGTTAACACCACCGACTCCGCTGTGCGTATCACGCACCTTCCATCCGGGATTGTCGTGACAATGCAGGATGAGAAGAGCCAGCTGAAGAACAAGGCCAAGGCCATGACGGTGCTCCGCTCCCGCTTGCTGGAAGCAGAGCAGGCGCGTGTGGCGGAAGAACGTGGCGATGCGCGTCGCAGCCAGATCGGGTCCGGCGAGCGCAGCGAGAAGATCCGTACCTACAACTACCCGCAGGATCGTATTACCGATCACCGCATCAGCAAGAGCGTCAGTAACATTCCTGGTGTAATGAGCGGGCACCTGGAGCCGTTGATCGATGATCTCCGTGCTGCCGACGAAGCCGATCGCCTCAACGAAGCCGGTATGGGCGACGCTGCCTAGAATTTGTCAGCAAATAGCAATGGGCTGGTCGGTGAAACCGACCAGCCCATTTTGGTTAAAGCTCCTCGCTCTGTGGCGAGCTTAGATAGTGCCGTCCTCTGGCACGTACTTGCCCTGGTCCGGAACAGCTGATTCATCGAAGTTCAGGATCAGCTGGGCCAAACCTTCCCGAAGTTCATCGCCGCGCATTGGCGTGCCGTGGCCAGTTGCAGCGATCTCCGGCTCGAGGTTGGCGATATGTTCCACTGACTCCCGTGCCGCAATCCAGTCCGGAGTGAAGTAGGCAGGCGGCCCATGCACGCCTTCCTTCTGCTGGATCACCTCGTACAGCGATTCCTGCTGCGTGGTGACGAAGGCATCACCGGCGATCAGTACGCGATCGGATTCCCGGAAGAGGGCGACCTGGCCCTCCGTATGGCCTGGCGTGTGCACCCACTGCCAACCGGGCATGTGTGGGATGGAGCCATCCTCCGGCAGCGGTTTCACCCGGTCTCCCCAGTCATTTGCCTTGTTTGGGTAGGCAAAGCTCATCAGTGCCATAGCACCCTTGCCAACGGTGGGATCGGGTTCAACGTAATCCTTCTGGCCGGTGAGGAACGGCATCTCCAGGGTATGGGCGTATATGGGAACATCCCACTGCTCAAAAAGCTCCGGGAAGGCTCCGACATGATCGAAGTGCCCATGGGTGAGAATGTATGCCTCCGGCATTGTTCCCTTGCCGAACTGCGATTCAGCGGCTTCGATGATATCGCTGGCCGAGCCTTGCAACCCGGCATCAATCAGCACCCAGCTGTCTGATGTTCCATACAGGTACATATTTACAAACAGGAAACGTAGCCGGAAAAGATCTTTAGTGACCGGTTCAAATGAGGACTTGAATGCCATACCAACCTCCGGTTTTGAGGCGCCCTGTCACATCGAAGGGCGCATTGATTACTCCCTGCGGTAACGCATGGTGTATGCCCCGGGTTCATGAGGTTGGCGGAAGGAATCAGGAGAACACCTGCCGTCTGTTTGGTGTTCTCCCGTTCGAAGGTTGGTGATGTTATCGGGCGCGATTGAAGGCGATGATTCGGCTTGGTCCACCGGATGAGCCTTCCCATTTCGGCGCACCGATGTAGACGCTCGCCCCGGCCGGATCCATGGCACTGAGATTGTTGATGCCTTCGATACCGTACTTGCCGGCACCGAGAATGGTGATGTGTGTGCCGAAATCCGTGGAGTTGCCCGGATCCTGGCTCAGCGTATCGACCGCGATTCCGGCGATATCCCGCTCGGTCACCAGGAACTCGGCCGCGTCCGGATGGAACCCGGGGTAGTGCTGAACTCCATCGGCATCCAGGTTCACGAAGGCCTCCGGGTCGGACCATTTGCTGGACCAGCCAGAGTTCATCGCCACGAGGACACCTGCTGGCAGCTCTCCGTAATCAGATTCGTACGCGAGGATATCGTCCACGGTGAGGGTTGTATCAGCGTCCTCCGCAGCGCGAGCCGAGACATCGATCACTGCCAGTGGAGCAAAGAGGGTGCTGATATCGATAGCATCCGCGGTCAGACCGTCTTCAATGAAGTGGATGGGGGCATCAATGTGTGTTCCGGTGTGCTCCCAGAATGAGACCTTTTGCTGGTAAAAGCCATCGTTCTCAAATGTCTTCATCGGTTCGGTGGTAAACGGCTCATTACCGGGCCAGACGGGGCTGGTTGATTCGAGGTAATGCGTCAGGTCAACAATGGCCGCACGGATATCGTTGACCGGTGTGGCTTCCGGCGTAGCCTGTGACGCGAATGCTGAATGCTTCGTGAATGCCACTGCCGCCGACGCAGCCAGGGCGGATTTCATTGCACCGCGCCGCGTAAGTCGAGGAGTATCCTGGATACCTGATCGAACACGCGCAATTACTTCTGGCGAGCACATAGGTCTTCCTCCGTACTGAGTCACGACAAACTCGCCCACCTGAAGTAGGCGAGCGGATGGCACGGCATTGTGCGATTGGTGTGGATTCAGCCTATCAAACAGGATTAAGAAATGGAAGCGGCGTTCAGGCCGTCATCTTGGCAGGCCAGTATGCTTACACCAGTACCAGATGATCGATCAGGAGCACCATGCCAGGCACATCCCAACTCACCATTCACCAGGCCAGAATCGAAGCGACGAATACACTGCGCGCCGCTGGCATTGACTCCGCCGCGCTGGATGCACGCGTGTTGATGGCTCATGTGCTCAGCGAATCCCAAACCGGATTGCTCCTGCGCGACCCCGAGCCAGTTTCCGAGGGTGATCTTGTCCGGTATCGGGAGCTCGTTGAAAAGCGAGCTACTGGCGTGCCTGTCGCATACCTGATCGGGCATCGGGAGTTCATGGGCATGCCGTTCGCTACAGCACCGGGCGTGCTTGTTCCGAGGCCGGATACGGAGCCGCTCGTTGAGTGGGGGCTCAACTGGCTGAAGGCTCATCCGTCTGCGACCGTAGTGGATATCGGCACAGGCAGCGGTGCAATCGCGATCTCGATGGTGGCCCACGCCGACTCAGCCTGGAATGGCCGCCTTATCGCAACGGATGTGAGCGAGGACGCGCTCGCCATCGCCAAATCCAATGCCGACGCACTCCTGCCACCAGACAGACGTTCGCGACTGGAGTTCGTAGCCGGTAGCCTTACCGAGCCACTTACTGGCCCAGTTGATCTGCTACTTACCAATCTTCCCTACCTCACACCAGTACAGATGGCCAGTAACCCGGACCTGAGGCACGAACCCTCCCTGGCACTTGATGGCGGGGATGATGGCCTCGACCTGGTGCGACAGGTGATAGCCGACCTCCCGCGCATCCTGGCGTCAGATAGCGCGGTCGGGTTCGAGATCGATCCGGCGCAATCATCCGAAGTGCAGCGACTCCTGGCCGAGGCGCTTCCGACCCATGATATCGGCGTTGTGCACGACCTCGCTGGCGATGAACGGCATGTGGTGGCGCAATCGTCCATCTAATCGGTTTGATCATGGCATAACTCTTGTTACTATCTCTGCTGGTATACGAGCGGACGTGTGTTCCGCCGCCTGTACAGGAGGTATTTCTCTCGTGAATCTACGAAAATCCATTCTTTCAACCGTCTTCGCGGCAACCCTCGCATTCAGCGGTGGCGCCGCACTGGCACAGGACGCCACCCCGGACGCCGAGTCGGTTGAGTACCTGTCGGTAGATCCTCAGGTAGTCAAGAACGCCGATGGAGTCTTCGCTGGCACGGTAAGCCTCTGGGAAGATGCCGATGGTGTGCACCTGGTGCTGAAGGGCCCGGCTGGCGATGCAATGCAGCCAGGCGAGCATGTTGTGCATGTTCATGAAAGCGGCGTTTGCGATACAGACGACGATAATGCGTTCGAATCCGCTGGCGATCATTTCAACACCGGTGAAGAGGACCACGCAGACGAGCATGCTGAAGATGAAGTCATGGTCGTCGAAGAAGACGGTTCCTTTGAGTACTGGTACACCATGAGCGACGCCACGCTCGAACCGGATGCCGAAGGCTCCCTGAACGACGCGGATGGCACTGCCATTGTGGTTCACGAGGGAACCGATGCGGCTGAAGACGATGCCAATCGCATCGCCTGCGGTGTTATCTTCGCGCCGATGAGCGTTGATGCCACACCGGAAGCCACTCCCGCCGAGTAGGTTTTTCACATCGCACTCTAACCAGAAGCCCGGCCCATCATATTGGGCCGGGCTTCTGCGTACATGAACATGGTTACCAGGGCTGAACCCTTTGCAATGTGCTCCCAAGCAGACTTTGGCCTCACTTCACACGTCGGCTCATGGCACAACACTTGCCAAGAGAGAAATTGGACTGTAGATGAGGGACTGACGTGTCCCGAGCAAAGGAGCATTCAGCGCAATGAATATTCGCAAGACCTTGCTTTCCGGAATTCTCGCGTCGTCAATGGCATTGGGTGGTGCAGCAGCATTCGCACAGGACGCTACACCGGAAGCCGGTGCCGGCACAGATGATGCCGCAGCTACTCCGGTAGCAGAAATCACAACGCTCGAGGGCATCGTCCTTTATGACGCCGAAGGAATCGAGGTAGCCAGCGCCGATATTTGGGAAGATGAAGAAGATGGCGGCGTTTGGTTCTCCATTGAAGGAGTAGGCCAGGCTGAGTTGGGTGAGGGCAAGTACGGTGTTCACGTCCATGAAACGGGCGTATGCGATGCCGATGCTGACCCTGCCTTTGATTCCGCTGGCGGACACTTCAACCCGACGAATGAAGAGCATGGAGACATCAACGCCGATCCAAGCCATGCTGGCGATCTCGGCAACCTGGAAATAGATGACGAAGGCAACTTCGAGCATGAAGTCCTGGCTGAGAAGCTGACAATGGCCCCTGATGCGCCGAATTCATTGGCTGATGCAGACGGAAGTGCACTCATCATTCACGATGGTGAAGATGACCTCGAAACTGACCCGTCCGGAGAGTCCGGTAACCGATGGGCCTGTGCGGTAATCTTCCCGCCGGTCGAAGAGAGCGCTACACCTGTAGCGTCCGATGAGGCAACTCCGGACGCCACACCAGTCGACTAGTTACACATCACTGGATCTTTGTGATCCGGACCGACTCCCCCTGCAGAACCCGGCTTCCTAATGGAGGCCGGATTCTGCTTTTCCCTGAGGGTTTCCTTTTGTGCAACTGAGCACTTCTTGAAGACTCGTGCCGGATTCGCACCCAAGCGATGGCATAGCAATTGCCATAGTGAGACTGAAACGGGGGTGGGTAAGGAACCCGCCTGCAGGCAAAGGAGCGTTCAAATAATGAATATTCGAAAGACCTTGCTCTCCGGAATCTTCGCGACATCCCTGGCATTTGGCGGCGCTACTGCGCTCGCCCAGGATGCTACACCTTCAGCGGGAACGGGCGAAGCAGAAGCCACCCCTATGGCAGAAGCCGAGCTGTTGGAGCAGCTGCCTTTGATCAATGCAGATGGCGATGTTGTAGCCCGCGCTGATATTTGGGAAGACGAAGACGGCGGCGGAGTCTGGTTCTCAATCACGAACGAGGGTGAGGCAGGACTCGAAGAAGGTAAGTACGGTGTCCATGTGCACGAGAAGGGCGTATGTGACCCCGAGGCTGATCCTCCATTCGATTCTGCCGGCGGACATTTCAACCCAGGTGACGAAGATCATGGCGATATCAACGCCGATCCGAGCCACGCTGGTGACCTCGGTAATCTCGAGGTAGATGGCGATGGTAACTTCGAGCACGAAGTGTTGGCTGAGAAGCTCTCGCTCGATAGCGAATCCGAAGACTCCCTGATGGGTGAAGACGGAACCGCGCTCATGATCCACGCTGGCGAGGATGATCTGGAAACAGACCCGAGTGGCGAATCCGGTGAACGCTGGGCTTGTGCGGTGATCTTCGCTGCACCTGAAGAGCACGGAACCCCGGTCGCTTCCCCGGAAACTGAAAGCCCTGAAGCAACACCCGAGGGCTAGGTAAACGTCGATCCATGTGATCCCGATACCTGGTATGGCTGCAGAACCCGGTCTCATGAAGAGGCCGGGTTTTGCTTCCTACCGATATTGCCGCATGAGGAAAATCTGGCATGACAAAAACGAATTCACCGGAATACGACGTCGCTATTGTGGGAGGAAGTTACGCAGGCATGGCCGCTGCCTTGCAACTGGCGCGGGCTCATCGATCGATCGTGGTTATTGATGCGGGCGAGCCTCGTAATCGCTTTGCCGAAAAGTCGTACGGGTACCTGAGTCGAGATGGTGAAGGGCCAGGTGAAATCTCAAAGATTGCCCGCGAGCAACTATGTGCCTATCCCACCGTCGCCTGGCGTGAAGGTGTGATCCAGGACATAACGGGCGAGGAGGGAGACTTTACGCTTCAGGATGAATCTGGTGATGAGGTAAAGGCACGCCTGGTGATACTGGCGACTGGTGTGGTGGACGAACTTCCGGAGATCGAAGGCTTGCAAGACCGCTGGGGCACCACCGTTTTCACCTGTCCCTATTGCCACGGGTTCGAACTGAACAAGGGACGTATCGGTGTTATAGCCACTGGAGATGAATCGCTGGAACACGCAATGATGTTAGCAGAGTGGGGCGGGGCTACGTTCTTCACCAACAACACTGTGGAACTGGACGATGTGCAGACACGCGCCCTGGATATCAAAGGCATTGCGTTAGAGAGATCACGCATTGAGCGCATATCCGGTGAGGCAACCATTGAGATCGAGGACGGTGCCTCTCTGGATTTCGACGGGATTGCTCTTCATACCTCAGTTTCCATTTCCGAGCTGCCGTCGAAACTCGGGTGTGAACTCGGAGAGAACAGTCATGGACCAATGGTTAAGGTGGATCAGAAGCAGGCGACTACTGTTGATGGTGTATTCGCTTGTGGTGATATTGCCAGGCCAATTCATAATCTTTCATTTGCCGTTGCGGATGGTTCGCTCGCCGGAACCGCCGCGCATAGCCAGCTGATACAAACCGACTGATTCATTGACGATCTGGGTGTGAACCCGTAGCATATGCGCAGTTAGATAGCAGAATCAGGATACACATATGC
>CAZYDY010000013.1:0-13711 GCA_964646245.1 uncultured Sphaerobacteraceae bacterium | reverse complement strand
CCGATGACCTCGCCATACATGCTGCGCACCAGGCGGCCGCGGAGGTCACGAATTGTGCTCTGCAATGCGGGTGTATTTGTGACATAGCTGAGCGGCGAGGCGGCGTCTGCGATAACCACTGCGCCAATGCCTCTTGGTCCGGTTTCAAGCAACTCCGATGCGCGTCGGAAAACCGACGTATCTGTACGGGCCAGCCCCACGTACACCGGCATGCTTTTGATGAGTGTGTGGTGCAGATTGCGCAATTGCCTGGTGTCCGTGGTTGTTACCGCAATGAAGGCAGAACCGACCACGATCCGTTGCTCCATGTATCGCGCTTCGTCTCGTTCGAAGCCGAACATCATGAACGTTTGCGAGAGCTGACGAATCTGCGACTCATCTACTGATCCTATGACGCGCTCTGAATCCATCGTCTGGATCGTATCGCGGATGGTGCTGAGTATTTGTCCGACGGGTCCGGCCGAGAGATAGGCCGCTCGATCCGGAAGGATGAGGGAGGCGAGCCCCTTCAGCCATTTTCCGGCAGCCTCAAGGCTACTGCGAGCCACAACCTCTGAAAGCACGGTGCGATAGGGATTAATTTCATCGTTTTCGCGCAGCACCTGCTCTCGCAGAATCACGGAAATCGTGTTCGGCGGCTGGTTACTTCGTCGTAGCTGTGCCAGTACGCCTTCGGCATCCAGCACATCATCGTAGAGCGTGGCGAGCGTGAATGCCGGGCGTTCCGACGATGTCGAGGCATCATCCACCAGGGGCAGAATCGATGTCATGGTGCCCCCTTTTCTATCGGGCGTATCGTAAATCTCGATTTACCAGGTTCGACAAAGGGAGAATCGAAGTGATTTGGTGAAAGTGGCTGGACGCTGAGCGTACTGAGCTCGGCATCGATGATATTGTCGCGAGACCGCAGCAGGCTGCTGATAATAACCTGAACGGATGCCCCGATAGGAATAGCAATAATCGACCCGGCGGGTCCGCCAAGCTGGTTACCGATGAGCACTGCCAGGATGACGGTGAGCGGTGTCATTCCAACGGTATGTTTCATGATGCGAGGTACCAGGAGGGCACCTTCCAGTTGTTGAATAACGAAGACCAACACAATCACGAGAATCGCTTTTTGTGGTGAATCGGTTAGAGCCACTGCGGCAGCAACAGCGCCAGCGAGAATCGGGCCGAAGTACGGAATAACCTCCAGGAGCCCGGCGAGGATGCCCAGGGCCAGCCAGAAGCGGAGGTCGACTGCATAGTAAATGGCGCCGCTGAGGACACCGATGGCAAGCATCAGCATCAGTTGTCCCCGGGCCCAGCCGCCGATGCGGTACTCAACTTCATCCCATATTGCGTGCGCACGTGGGCGTATGGCGAAAGGGAAGAAGCCAAGGAATCCGCGCTTGATCGCGACCTTCTCAACTGTCCAGTAGAACGTGACGATCAGGGAAGAGATCACGCTCAGGCTGGCGCCGAAGAGTGTGTTTACGAAGCTGACTGCCTGGTCCGGATTCACATTGGGATCGTTGCGGAAGTTATTCCACGCTCGTTCCGCCTGGGAGATGACCCGGAATCCGGAGCGTCGAATCGTATCGTTGCCGGAGGCGAGTGCCTGGTTACGCAGGTTTTCGAATATCTCAGGGATGGAGTTATCGAGGTTGGAGATTTGTCGGCCCAGGATGGGTGAGACGTAATAGATCCCTGCGCCCACAATGGCGAAGAAAACGATGTAGAGAAACAACAGCGCCTGGCCCCGACTGAGACCGATTCTGCGAAACCGGTTGATAAGGGGATCGACGATGGCGCCGAAGAGGATGCCAATTGCCAGAATGAGCAGGATCGAGCGAACCTGCCACACAAACCAGGCACCGACGACAATAGCGATCACCAGAATCGCGGCGATGATCACTCGCAGAATGTATGGCCTGGTCGACATCAAGTTATGCTCCGTTTGCCAACCATACGGGAGGAGCCGAAGCTCCTCCCGAGGATTGCTACGTGCTGACTATGGTTGGCAAATGTACTTGTCGGCATCGGCTGGAGCTTCCAGCAACTCTGCCTTGAGATCTTCGTAACCCTCTCGGCCCATGAGCGCGTATGTCGCGTTCTTGCCTGCTTCTACACCAGGCTGTCCGAATGGATTTACATGATACAGCGCACCGGCCATTACCGTCTGCAACTGCATCATATAGAAGAACTCTCCGACGATACCGGCGTCGATGGTTGGAACGGTGATCGTCAGGTTTGGACGCTGGGCTTCAGTAAGTGCCCACGCGGTGGCGTGTGCCTCGCGACTGAGCAACTGGCCGAGCTCGCCACCCTTCAAATACCCGAGGTCGGCGTGTGGCGGCTCCGGGATATTGACCGAATCCCGATATTCTTCCACGGCCACCAGCTGGATCAGCTTGTCGTTCGGACCCTCTGTGTAGAGCTGAACCTGGCTGTGCTGGTCGATGGCACCGAGCGCCTTGATCGGCGTCTGGCCCGCAAACACAACTTCGTTGTCCGTGCTGAGCTTCTTGCCCAGGCTCTCCGCCCACAGCTGGCGGAACCAGTCGCTGATGCCGAAGAGTCCATCGGCGTACGGCATGGTTACCAGCATCGACTTGTCGTGTTCTGTATCGGCGGTAACGGAGAGTGCGGCGAGCAGGTAGGCAGGGTTATCGCGCACGACGTCGGTGAGCGAACGCTCTCGCATGGCGCGGGCACCGGCAAGCATGGCGTGGATATCAACACCGGCCAGTGCGGCGGGTAGCAACCCGACTGCGCTCAGTACCGTCTGGCGGCCATCCACTCCGGGTGGTACCGGGAAGGTGCGGAATCCCTGTTCGTCTGCCATCTGGCGCAAGATTCCGGATTCTGGATCCGTTGTGGCGATAATCTGCTTCGCAGCCTGTTCCTGGCCAACGGCCTGGACGAGGGCATCGCGCACCACCAGGAAGTTGGCGGCAGTTTCGGCGGTTTGACCGCTCTTGGAAACGACGTTTACCAGTGTCTTGCTCAGGTCCACTGTTTCCAGCGTGGCTTTGACCTTCTCCGGGTCGGGGTTATCCAATACGAAGAAGCGAGGACCTACGCGCTTACCTTTTGGTTGCAGGTTTCGATACGGGTGGCAGAGAGCCATGATGGTCGCGATTGCGCCGAGTGAGGAGCCACCGATACCAATGAGAATGAAGTCGTCGTACTCCTCACGGGCGAGGGCTGCGAACTCTGCGATCTCATCAGCGAGTTCCGTGTTATCCGGCAAATCCTGCCAGCGCTGTACCTGCTTGCTGTGCTCATCCGTAATGCGGGCATGCTGCTCGGAGATGTAGTCCTGGAGGGCATCCAGCTCGGCATCACTTACGCCATGTTCGCTGCCAACTGCGGCATCCATTGCATTGCGGTAATTGATTACCAGTCGAGAGGAAAGTTCTTGTGTCATCTCGGGTTCCTTTCATAGCTGAGTGCTCGATGATTGGCCCGTAACCCGGGCACCCTTACGCCTAGAAGAATAGCACCGAGACGAATTTCGTGGCCCTGCAACTCATAGGCTATGGCGTGCATCTGGAAGCTCCCGTACCATTGGTCTAAATGTATTCATTTGTTCACGTATTAAGATGGCTTGTTTCCATCCGTGAAGATAGGGCAGAACTGGAGTCGCTATGACCTCGCTGAACATGACGAAAAAGAACGTTGCGGAGTTGGCCAAAGACCACGTGTGGCCGCATCAGCTACCGTGGAACGTGCAGGCCGAGCAGGATGGCCTGACCGTTTTCGAAAGCGCAAAGGGATCAACCCTCACCGATATTCACGGCAAGGAGTATCTCGACGGAATCTCTGGCCTGTGGGTTGTGAACGCGGGCCATGGTCGTGACGAAATCGCAGAGGTCATGGCAGAACAGGCGAAGAAGCTCGCCTATGTTTCGTCGGTTCAGTACACGAACGAACCCGCCGCACTGTTGGCCGAGAAGATCGCCGAGATTACACCGGGCGACCTGAGCCGATCCTACTTCGTGAGTGGTGGCTCCGAAGCGGTGGAGACAGCGCTCAAGATCGCCAAGCAGGTGCAGGCGATGCGCGGATTCCCGCGTCGATACAAGATCATCGCCCGACGCGGTAGCTATCACGGAATGACCCACGGAGCCATGAGCCTCACCGCCACGCGCGAGGAGAAGTGGTTTGGTCCGTTCATGTATGGCGTATCGCACGTGCCGGCTCCGAACCAGTATCGCAACGACTTCGGCCTCGAAGGCGAAGCCGGCGACATTATGGCCGCGAAGTACGTAGAGCAGGAAATCATCAACCAGGGCCCGGAATCCGTGGCTGCTGTTATTGGTGAGCCGATTTCCAGTGCCGCTGGTATCCATGTGCCAAGTCCGAAGTACTGGCAGATGCTGCGCGATATTTGTGATCGACACGGCGTGATCCTGATCGCAGACGAAGTTATCAACGGCTTTGGCCGAACGGGAACCATGTTCTGCATGGAGCAGATGGGCGGTGTGGTGCCGGACATTATGACCGTCGCCAAGGGCCTCACCAGCGGTTACATGCCGATGGGTGCTGCCATCGCTTCGCCGAAGATCTTCGCCGAGTTTGAGAAGCAGTCCGACGTCGCCATGGGTCACCTTCTGACCTTCGGCGGACACGCCGTTGCCGCCGCCGTTGCCCTCAAGAACATTGAGATCCTTGAAGAAGAGAAGCTTGCCGAGCGTGGTGCCGAGATGGGCCTGTACCTCCGCGAGCAGCTGGAGCAGCTCCGCAGCCATCCGTCTGTTGGTGATGTGCGCGGCCTTGGTTTGCTGCAGGGCATTGAGGTGGTGAAGAACAAGGAGAAGAAGACTCCGCTCGAGAAGACGGACAAGTTCTGTGTTGAGTTGGGCAAGAAGGTCTTCGAAAAGGGACTCGTCACCCGTACCTGGAACATTGTGCACTTCGCACCGCCGCTGGTGGTGACAAAGGACGAAATCGACCGCATGGTCACGATCGTCGACGAGGCTCTCACCGAGACCGAACGCGAGTATGGACACGAACTCGAGAACTAGATTTCGGGTTGGAATAGATCGTTCAGGACCGGGTGGCGAAAGCCATCCGGTCCTTTTTTGTGCGCGTAAATGCCGACATATCCTGTCAACTGGCACAAACTTTGCGGAAAGCATTTCACAGGATAGTGATTCGTATCGCGGAGCGGTGGTGTAATCACCATCCAATCGAATAGTTGGTTATTGGTATACGGCCGAAAAACGTCTGGTGGGAGGACGCGGTGGGCAATATTGGCATACACCAATTTCAGGCAGAACCTCGTGAACGGGGACCGACCAAAAGGCGAAAGCGATTCTGGCGAACGGGCATAATGTTCAGTTTGCTGATGCTGTTAACAGCATGTTCGGGATCGCAATCAATGCTCGACGCGGCAGGATCAGGGGCGAGGGAGACGCTTTCTGTCTGGTGGTTGATGTTCTGGCTGGGTACAGCGGTGTTTGTCGTTGTGCTCGCGCTGCTTTGGTATGCAGTGACACGGGCTACCAATCCGGACGAGTCTACATCCACACGCACCCGAACTCGCATGGTGCTGATTGGCGGCGTGATTGTGCCGGTCATCATCATCGCGATTGTATTTGCCTTCAGCACCCGCGGACTCGTCGCCATCGGCGATTTACGCGGAGACGATCACGTCACGATTGATATCGTTGCCCATCAATTCTGGTGGGAAGTTGCATACCCCGACGAAGGCTTTGTTACGGCAAACGAGATTCACATTCCGGTGGGCGAGAGTGTCGATGTTCGCCTCACATCAGAGGATGTGATCCATTCGTTCTGGGTTCCCTCATTGCACGGCAAGATCGATGTTATGCCGGGCCATACAACCAGCATCACCCTTAAAGCAGAAGAAGCTGGCACGTTCCGAGGTCAATGTGCTCAGTTTTGTGGTGTGCAGCATGCCAACATGGCGTTCCTGGTGATTGCACAGGAATCCGATGAATTCCAGGAGTGGGCGGCGCATCAGGCTGAGCCAGCGGCTGTGGTGCCTGAAGATGAAGCGATCGTTCGTGGACAGGACGTGTACATGAGCTCCATGTGCGTGTATTGCCACACCATTCGTGGAACTGCCTCCAGTGGAACGCTGGGGCCGGACCTGACGCATCTCAACAGTCGGGAGACGATCGGCGCCGGAATACTGGAGAACAACCGCGGCAACCTGGCTGGGTGGATCGTTGATCCTCAAGAGATCAAGCCTGGAAATCACATGCCTGGTATCACCCTGAGCGGTGAGGACCTGGATGATTTGCTTGACTACCTGGAGAGTTTGGACTGATGACTGCCAATGATGCACAAAACGCGGTCCACGGAACAGACCTCCAGCTGGAGGAGCAACTCCAAAGGACCTGGGGCCAGGGTAGCGGGCTCTGGGGAACCTTGACCGCGGTAAATCACAAGACCATTGCTGTTCGCTACATCATCACGGCGTTCATTTTCTTTGCCCTGGCCGGTATCGCTGCACTGATCATGCGTGTGCAATTGGCACAGCCAGAGCTACACATTGTTTCGCCGGATCTCTATAACCAGCTCTTCACCACTCACGGCACAACGATGATGTTCCTGTTCGCCATTCCGATTGTGGAGGCGATAGGCATGTACTTTGTGCCGATGATGGTGGGCGCGCGCGATATGGCGTTCCCCAGGCTCAATGCGTTTGGGTACTGGGTGTACCTGATTAGCGGACTCACAGTGTGGGTTGCGCTCTTCTCCGGAAACGGACCCGATGCAGGCTGGTTTAACTACGTTCCGCTTTCGGGTCCGGAAGGTTCGCCCGGATTGGGAATCGACGTCTGGACCACCGCGATCACCTTCATGGAAATCGCTGCGCTGGTGGCGGCGGTTGAACTGATCGTCACCATCTTCAAAATGCGCGCAGTCGGGATGACGCTCAATCGCATGCCGATCTTCGTGTGGGCCATGCTCATCACCTCGTTCATGATCATTTTCGCGATGCCAGTCGTGATGGTCGCCAGTATTATGCTGCTGCTGGACAGGCAGGTGGGCACCGGTTTCTTTAGCGCTGAAATGGGCGGCGATGCCCTGCTTTGGCAGCACCTGTTCTGGGTGTTTGGCCATCCCGAGGTGTATATCGTCCTCCTGCCCGGATTGGGAATCGTCTCGACGATTGTGTCGGCGTTCGCGCAACGCGGGAACGTTGCGTATACGCTGCTCACGGCATCGCTGGTGGCGATTGGTTTCCTCAGCTTTGGCCTGTGGGTGCACCACATGTTTACCACTGGCCTGCCATGGCTCAGCCTCAACCTGTTCGAAGCGGCGAGTATGTCGATTGCGATACCGAGCGGAATCGCGATCTTCAGCTGGATTGCGACGTTCTGGGGCAGCAAACCCGAAACAAAATCGCCGTTGTTATATATCTACGGCTTCTTCTTCATCTTCATTCTCGGCGGAATCACCGGCGTGATGGTGGCGTCGATTCCGTTCAACCTGCAAATCCACGACACGTATTTCGTAGTGGCGCATTTCCACTACGTGCTCATCGGGACCTCAATCTTCCCGCTGCTGGGCGGATTGCACTTCTGGTTCCCGAAGATGACCGGCAAGATGTTGCACGAGGGGCTTGGCAAGCTTTCATTCTGGTTTGCGTTCATCGGCTTCAACATCACCTTCTTCCCGATGCACCTGCTCGGGTTCATGGGAATGCCCCGGCAGGTTTACACGTACCGGGAGGGCCTCGGGTGGGGTGCTCCAAACATGATCTCCACGATCGGTGGATTCATCCTTGGGCTCGGGATACTGGTGTTCTTCTTCAACGTCGTACGCAGCCTGCGTTCAAATGACAAGGCGCCAGAAAATCCCTGGGGAGCAGGAACGCTCGAATGGGCCACGCCTTCACCTCCACCGGATTACAACTTCGCGCATCCACCGAAGGTGACCGACCGGTTCCCGCTTTGGGTGAATGCCAACGAAGGTCCGCAGAGCGACGATGCCTTACAGGTGCTTTCGCCTGAGGAGTTCCCACAGCAACCACACCGCCGTGAATCGCCGGGCACGCGCCTGATGGATGCGTCGCTTGAGCGGACCGCCGTGGTGGCCTCGCCATCCATTTGGCCGCTCGTAACAGCGGTATCAGTCGGCGTGCTCGTTATTGGCACCATGTTCACGCTTTGGATCGTGCCAATAGCCTTGCCGTTCGTGATTGCAGGCATCGTTGGATGGCTCTGGCCAAAGAAGGAGGAATGGTAATGAGCACGACCACGCACAACACCTTTTCCGGCCACGAGCCCATTCCGCACCTCGTCACCGGTAGCAAGGGTTCTGGCTGGTGGGGAATTGTGATGCTGCTGATGATCGAATCCGCGGTATTCGCCGGATTGATCGCCAGCTACTTCTACCTGTTCGCCAATGCAGATGTCTGGCCCGCTGGGAATGCCTCCGCGCCAGAGATCGGACTCCCGATCATTTACTCCATTGTGCTGCTCGCCAGTGGTGCACTCGGCTATATGGGCGGCAAGGCAATGAAACAGGGTGATTTGCGCAAAATGCGGATCTTTCGACTCTCAGGTTGCGCGGCCCTCGTGGTGTTCCTGGTGCTGAAAGCATATGAGTACATCAACCTCGATTACCTGTGGGATGACAGTGCCTACTCATCGATTATGTGGCTCATTGCAGGGTTCCACTCCGCGCATGTGTTCTCGGTGCTGATCAAGGAGCTCGTGATCCAGGTTCTTGCAGCCAAGGGGTTCTTCACCAGTGAGCGGAGGGGAGCGGTGGAAGGCGCCACGCTCTACTGGAGCTATGTGGTGCTGATGTGGATTCCGCTTTTCGCTACGCTCTACATCTTTCCGAACTACGTATAGAGGAGACGTTCATGGTTGCTGACAAACAACAACAGAACATCCCCTCCCAGCCGGGTGACAAATGGGGTCGAGCTCGAGTCCTGTTCGCCATCCTTGGCGCACCGGTTTCCTGGGCAATCCATTTCAATGTCATGTATTTCCTGGTGCAGCCGGTGTGCCGGCTTGGAGGTGAGGCGCTCTTCCACGTGACTACGGTGGTCATGCTGGTTACCTGTATTGCTGCAGGAGTGGTTGCGTGGAGACAGCGGGGTAATAACTCGAACTTCGATACGCTGGTCGAAGGTGCCGGTACGTGGAAGCCATTTGTTGCACTCTTTGGCGTTGCTTCCGCGGCGATCTTTGCATACGCCATTGTGTACCAGTGGACGCCTGTACTCACGTACGGTGCATGTGAAGGAATGCGGCCACTGTCATGATGTCATTCCGCTTCCGCACCGGCTTTATATCGATCCTGATTGCCATGGCCCCGGCCATCGCCTCGGCTCATACACGGCCGCGGCCGAACCCGGATAACGTCTGGGCAGCCTGGTATGTGGACCCGGTTGTCGCGCTCGGCATGCTGATTACATCCTGGCTCTATCTGCGTGGTGTACGAAACCTCTGGGACACTGCCGGGCATGGCAAGGTGATTTCAGGCAAGCAGCGTCGCGCCTGGTACCTGGCGATGTTCTCGCTGGTGGTTGCGCTTTTCTCGCCGCTGGATGCCCTCGGCGGAGCGCTATTCAGCGCGCATATGGTGCAGCACCTGATCCTGTTTGTGGTTACCCCATGGCTGCTCGCCTATACCCGGCCAGGGCTCGGTATGTGGTGGGGAATCCCTGCTGATGTTCGCCAGCGCATTGGTGGTCCGGCCGGAACGCATCCTGTTGTGCGTCGGCTTCATGGAGCCAGTCGTAACCCGACCATCATCGTTATCGCATTCACAGCGGTGCTGTGGCTCTGGCACACGCCAGCGCTCTATAACGCCGCCCTGCGCAGCGATTTCATTCATGCCGTAGAGCATTTCAGCTTCATGGCAGGCGCGTACCTGTTGTGGAGCTGGCTGCTCTCAGTGCTTCAGACCCAGGGTGGTCCTAACGGTGGTCGTCAGGGTATCGCGATTTTGATCGTGTTTGTCACTGTGATGCAGAGCGGTGTGCTCGGGGCAATCCTGACCTTTGCCCGCTCGCCGATGTACGAGATGCATGCAGGTTACACAGAGATGTGGGGACTGAGCCTGCTGCAGGATCAGCAAGTCGCCGGGGTGTTGATGTGGGTGCCCATGGGACTGACGTTCACGGCGGTGGCGCTGTTGCTGTTCCGGTCCTGGCTGATCGCATCTGACCGGCAGGCGCGCCGACGCGAGGAGTTCGAATCGCCTGTACCAGCCTCACCTGCAACGGAGGTGCATTCATGACCACGACCACACATACCCGCCTGCGCTGGCTCGCAAGCACCTTGGCCCTGGTGCTCATCGTGACCGGGTGCGGGTTGCTCACCAGCTCGCAAGACGCCCGTGTTGAAGAAACAGGGGGCAACATTGCCCGCGGTGAAGACCTGGTACGGACGCATGGCTGCCTGGCCTGCCACTCGGCACCGGGTATGGGAAGCGTTGATAACGGCTATGGGCCAGATCTGGATGGATTCGCTGAACGACGCCTTATCGGTGGATCTGCAGAGAACGAGCCAGAAACGCTGATCCAGTTCCTGATGTCGCCGCAATCTGTTTTGCCGGGTTCCGGCATGCCGACGATCGGACTATCAGAAGAGGAAGCCCGTGATATCGCGACCTGGCTCTACACACTTGATGATTAGGAGGCACGTGTGACTGACAAACAAAACAAAAACGATATCAGGGACAGGAAGGTGCTCTATACCCTCACCGGGCCACACCGCCGCGCCATGCGCCAGGCCCAGATGTCCCGCCGGCGTTTCCTGATGCAAACAGGTGCGCTCGGTTCGATTGCCGCTGCCGGAGCCCTGAGTACAGTCGCCCAAGACGCCACGCCCGTGGCCAGCCCGGTAGCAACAGGAGGAGCAGAGTGGGAGCTGTTTGAAGGCGTACCGATGACGCCGTATCAGCCACCGACAACGGACTTCAAGGCGCTGACAGAGGCCGAAGCCATGGCGGTGGAGATGATTACGGCGAGGCTGCTCCCGGGCACTCCGGAGGATCCTGGAGCCAGGGAAGCGGGAGTGGTTTATTACATCGACTACCTGCTTTCGCAGAACGAGGGATTCGTTGAGCCGACATATCGTTCCGGCCCGTGGGCGAAGGGATACGAAGGCGATACCGAGCCTGACCCTGAGCCCGATGTGATCTGGGTACCGGCGGAGGAACTCTCACGCTATGGCTACCAGGCACCGCTATCCCCGCTTGCTATCTATCAGATCGGCTTGCGTTCGCTTGAAGAATACGCCGACGCCACCTGGAGCAAACCAATAGCTGACCTCGGCGACGATGAACTCGACGAGATGATCTGGGCCATGCTCGGCAATGAGATCGATCAGTTTACCGAGTTCTCACCAATCTCGTTCTTCCACACACTGAGGCTTCATACCGCCGAAGGCTTCTTTAGCGATCCCGGCTACGGTGGCAACCGCGACCTCGCCGGCTGGCGACTCGTTGGGTTCCCGGGTGCGCAACGAAGCTATTCGCCGCAGGAAATGCAGACGGAGGGCTCGGACCGTGAGCCGCAGTCCATGCACGGGTTGCCAGTGTTCAACCCCGGTCATCCGGAGGACGGCCCGGTGATGCCGGTACGCGGCTCAGATGATGTGCCGGATCCGGTCGATAACGATGATGAAGATGATGAGGGTCAGTGAGTCAACGGTGGACTCCGAAAGGGAATGTTTCAATGACGCAATCAGAACATGTAGATGTCGCCATTGTCGGTGCCGGATGGACCTCTGCCATCCTTGGCTGGAAACTCGGGGCTGCTGGCCTGAGGGTGCGTGCACTCGAGCAAGGGCAGGAGCGCTGGACAGCGACTGACTTTCAACACAATCACGATGCGCTTCGCTACACCGGCCGCAAGGCACTGATGGCAGATCTCAGCCGCGAGACCTGGACCTGGCGTCCAAACTCCAATAATCCTGCTCTGCCATTCCGCAAGTTCGGCTCGTTTCACCCGGGCCAGGGTACAGGCGGCAGTAGTGTGCACTGGGCTTCCGAACTCTGGCGATTTTATCCCTCGGACTTTAATTACCGTACGCACCACATCGAGCGCTATGGTGAGGATCGAATTCCTGAAGGTTCGACAGTCCAGGATTGGCCAATCTCGTATGAAGATTTGGAGCCACATTACGAAGCATATGAATATGACATCGGTGTCAGCGGAGCTGCCGGGAATATCAACGGCGTCATCATTCCTGGGGGAAATCCATTTGAAGGGCCGCGCTCGTCGCCATATCCACTGCCACCCCTGGCCGGTAGCATTTCAGCCGGGATGTTTGCCGAAGCGGCAGGGAACCTGGGATACCACCCATTCCCACAACCATCAGGAATTCTTTCCGAAGGCTATACCGGGCTTTCTGGCGAGACGCGGGCAGGATGCCTCTACTGCGGCTATTGCGTGCGTTATGGCTGCGAAGTGGACGCGAAGGGGAGTGCACTCACCGATCATCTTCCTGCCGCCTTTGCGACTGGCAACTATGAGATCCAGTACGGTGCCAAAGTGCAGAACATCATCGTCGGTGATGACGGCCTCGCCCGAGGCATTCGGTACATGGATTTGGAGTCCGGCGAGCAGCGGGACTTGATGGCGGATACGGTGATCCTGGCGGGATTCACACTCACCAATGTACGGCTTCTGTTGTTGTCCAAAAGTGACGCCCATCCGGATGGAGTTGGGAATGATCGCGGCATGGTCGGCAAGAATTACACCTATCAACTCTCACAGTCGCCGATAACGGGGACTTTCAATGGTCGACGGCTTAACACATTCATGGGTAACACCGTGGTGATTACTGCCATCCATGATTTCAACGCGGACAATTTCGATCACTCAGATCTCGATTTCATAGGTGGAGCCTCTGTTACGTACGGCTCTGGAATGCGGGAGCCGATTACATCTACCACCGGGCTCGGGCCTCTGAATGGGGATCGCTGGGCTGATGTCGAGGAAAACGAGCCGGACATGGCAGCAAGTCCACTCCTGATTTCAGAGACGCCAAGTAATACTTCGATCGGCGTTGAATGGGGGCAAGATTGGAAAAACAACATGCGGGACAACTGGGACGCTAACATGGCGATTGCTATTCAGGGCGAGAGCCTTCCATATGAAGGTCAAGTGCTTGATCTCGATCCTAACTACAACGATGCCTTCGGCGATCCGTTGCTGCGATTGACCTTTGACTTCCAGGATAACGACAGGCGCCTGTACGCCTACATCACCGAGAAGCTGACAGAAGTGATGCAAGAGATGAATCCCGACTCGATGGATGTCACAGAGGAACTGGACGATTACGAGATCAGTTCATACCAAAGCACGCATAACACCGGCGGTGCGATCATGGGCGATTCCCCGGATAACTCGGTAACGAACAAGTACGGTCAGGTATGGGACACACCAAATGTGTTTGTCACCGGAGCGGCGCTGTTCCCGCAGAACCCGGGAATGAACCCGACGGCGACTGTGCTCGCGTTGGCATATCACACCGGCGATGCAATGGCAGATCAGTATGTGGGTAATCCTGAAGAGCTGATGGATTAGCCCGAGAGGAGCGATAGCAGTAATGGCAATGAACCGGCGAAACCTGGTGCGCATGATCGGCGGTGCCGCAGCGATGCCCGTAATCGCTGGTTGTACTGTGCTGGACGCCCTGGATGAAGACAGAACCGAGGTCGAAATCACTGGAAACATGGTGTTCGAACCTGGTGGGGTAACGGTGAAGGTTGGCGAGAC
>CAZYDY010000012.1:0-13745 GCA_964646245.1 uncultured Sphaerobacteraceae bacterium | reverse complement strand
GGGCGTTCACTCGCTGCCAAAGTTCCTCTGCCTCAGCATGCAGCCAACAGGTGAGGGCCCCATCTGACGCTCCAATCTTCTCTTGTGCGCGATCGTTGGAAGTAGCACCGCCGCCGGTGCTCACAACCACGTTCGTCTTCGCCAGGATGTCGTCGAGTAGCGCCGACTCCTTGCCCCGGAAGGCAGCTTCACCATCCTGCTCGAAGATTTCGGGGATGGTGCGGCCATCCATCTCTTCGATAAGGTCGTCCATATCTATGAACGACCAGCCGAGATGTTCGGCGACGATCGCGCCCACGGTGCTCTTCCCCGAGCCACTCATACCAACAAGAAGCAGTCGCGTAATCATGTATCCCTCACCCATAAACAGATTGCCGCCTGATCTGATGTCAGCATAATAGAAGGGACCACATCCGGGAGGAGCGCACTGCAGTGACTCTGTAGCTGTCTCAAGATGCGGCTATACTCAAGTATCGTAGGCATTTCTGCTGAATGGGGATCAGAAACCCTAAGGAATAATCTAATTTATGGAAACCATCCTCATTGCCGATGATGATGCGGCAACTCGTGACATGCTAACCGACTTCCTTTCCGAGGAAGGGTATTCGCCAGTAGCTGTTGGCAATGCTGCAGAAATGCTGGCCTATTACAACGAGCATAACCCGGACCTCGTGCTGATGGACATTCGTCTGCCAGATCGCAGTGGTCTCGAAATCCTCAAGGATCTGAAACTCGGGAGAAATCAGCAGAAGCCGGTGGTTGCGATGACCGCATTTGGCGGGTCCGGAGTTGCGATCGAGGCGATGCGCCTCGGTGCCTATGACTACATTACAAAGCCATTCGATCTCGATCACGTCAGCCAGGTACTCAAGCGCTATTTCGATTATCGACATCTGAGTGACCAGGTAGCCGAACTCACCGAATTGGTTGGACGTAGCGATGCTTCTGACCCGTTGATCGGTAATAGTCCTGCCATGCAGGAGGTTTACAAGCAGATTGGCCGGGTTGCGGCCTCTGATGCGACTGTTCTGATCACTGGTGAAACAGGAACCGGCAAGGAACTGATTGCCAGCATTCTTCACAAAACAAGTAGCTTCAGTGGTGGCCAGCTTGTGAAAGTTAACTGTGCTGCGTTGCCGGAAACGTTGCTGGAAAGCGAACTTTTCGGGCACGAGAAGGGCGCATTCACCGGTGCCGTCGGACAGCGCAAGGGTCGATTCGAACTCGCCAACAAGGGAACGATCTTCCTTGACGAGATTGGCGAAATGACCCTGGCCACCCAGAAGAAACTGCTCCGTGTTCTGCAAGAGCGAGAGTTCGAGCGAGTCGGTGGTTCGCTCACCGTCAAGATCGACACCCGGGTTGTTACTGCTACGAACAAGATTCTGCAGCAGGAAGTGGAAGCAGGCCGATTCCGGGAGGACCTGTACTACCGCCTGAACGTGATTGCTATCTACCTGCCGCCGCTACGAGATCGTGACGGCGATATTCCCCTGCTCGTTGAGCATTTCGTCGACAAGAACCGCTTCAAGCCCGGAGCTCCAGCCAGCAAGGTAAGCCAGGGTGCCCTGGAGAAGCTGGAAACCTACGACTGGCCGGGCAACGTACGAGAGCTCGAGAACGTGGTCCAGCGTGCCACGGTACTCGCCCAGGGCGGTGTGATTACGGAAGAGCATGTTCGGTTTGCCGGCATGGACGGACGACGGCTGATTGATATCGGCGAACGGGTTCGCCGCGGCACCGATTTGCCAGAGATGCTCGAAGAAATCGAACGCACGGCGCTTGAAGAAGCAATCGCCGCCACCGATGGCGATCGGAAGGAAGCTTCCTCACTTCTCGGGATTTCCCTTACGGACATGAACAAACGCGCCAAGGCGTATAACCTGTAGCGCGTTTGCACAACTGATATCCAACTGTGAGCCGGGTTACTCCTTTGAGTCGCCCGGCTCTATTTCTACCGATGCGGTTTCCTTGGCAGCAGGTGTAGTGACCGGCTCCTCGACACCTTCCAGCAGTTCCTTCGTATCGTCGTGATCCACCAGTTCCTTGATGGCAGGTACCTTGGAGGCGAGCTCCAGCGCCTGGTCGCGTAGTCGCTTCAACTGGGATCGACTCGGCTTGGATCCGTACTGATAGTAGAAATCGGCCGCCTTGCCCATGGTCATCGTGCCAGCAAAGGCAATGACAACCTTGGGGATCGTACCCGCGGCAAATGGCACAAAGGCCGCGGCCTCTCGCGCAGCTGTGCGCCACAAGAACCCGGCACCAACTACGGGAGTAAGCTCCCGCACAATGGCGAACTGGTTCTCCAGATCCTCACCGTGAGCGGCAGCGATCTTGTAGCACATCATCACCTGGTTTTTGGTGAGCACGATCAGATCTGCACCGGCGCTGATGAAGCCACCCAAAACCGGAATCACGGCCGGGATATTGGAAACGAGGGCGAACTGGGCGTTGGCACGGGAGGTTTGATCCACGATTGCATTCACCGCAGCTTTCCGCCACAGCGGATGGAATCGACCGAAGGCCGGTGCCATATCCGGGAGCATTTCCAGGATTTCGAAGCGCACATCCTGAACCGGATCAGCACCCACGGTCAGGTTGGTGGAAAGAAAGAAAACGTTCGCGGTATCTCGACGGTTGGCAGTTGCCAAGCGAACCGTATCGAAGAGTCCTGTACCGTCTGGATCGTGGACGATGACGACATCGTATCGAGTCGGATCGAAGTCTTGTTGGGCATCAGCCCAGGGGCGTGCCACCACACCGTTACGGTCGTCCTCGCCGAACAGCAGGTTGGCTGCCTTCTGGACGAGATCCGTATCTGAGGCGAGCACCAGGATTGATGGCACTTGTTCGGCGTTGTTTCGAGTCTCCTCGAAATCAACATCCTTGACGACATTCATAAACGATCGGACAGTGCCCACGGCGCCGATCGGTCCACCCTTCAGCATTTTCATATAGTTACTTCCTGACGTATTCGCTGCGACCCCTGCTTGCGGATGTACATGTCAAGAGTTGCGCCACCATCGCACGGGGCGAAAGAGAAACGGCGTGAGCAGATGCCCACGCCGTAACTGTACCGTAATTTGTGAGATGGCTTACGAATCGAACCCTGCCATGGTATCGACGAGTTCCTGAACAGCATCGGCGGATTTACGAAGTGCAGCCGATTCATCATCGGTCAGCCTGATCTCAATAATCTGCTCCAGGCCGTTCTTGCCCAGCTTCACCGGCACACCGACATACAGGTCGTTGATGCCGTATTCACCCTGCAGGTACACGCTGGTGGGGAGGATTCGCTTCTTGTCCAGAAGGATCGAATCGACCATTTCGCATACGGAAGCTGCCGGTGCGTAGTAGGCGGAGCCGGTCTTGAGCAGCGCCACAACTTCTGCACCACCATTGGCTGTCCGATCCTGCAGCCGGGCGATCGTTTCTTCGTCCATGAGTTCTGGCAATGGAATACCGGCCACCGTACTGTAGCGGGCCAGTGGCACCATGGTATCGCCATGTCCGCCAAGAACGAACGCGGTCACATCTTCAACCGAGACTTCGAGCTCCTCGGCAATGAAGCTGCGGAACCGGGCGCTATCAAGTACACCAGCCATGCCGATGACGCGCTCACGGGGGAAGCCAAGCGTATCCAGGGCCACGTGACACATCGCATCCAACGGGTTCGATACCACGATCACGATAGCGTTCGGTGCGACCTTGGCGATTTCTGCCGATACGCTCTGGAGAATGCCGCGGTTGGTTTTGAGCAGGTCGTCCCGGCTCATGCCTGGCTTCCGCGGAATACCGGATGTAATGACCACAATGTCCGAATCGGCTGCGTCGGCATACTCATTGGTGCCGTGCAGGTAGCTATCGTAGCCAAGCACTGGCCCGGCTTCACGGAGATCGAGCGCCTTGCCCTGCGGCATGCCTTCGACGATATCGATCATCACGATATCCACGTAGTCGCGTTGGGCCATAAGCTGGGCGACGGTACCACCCACCATACCTGTGCCTACAACAGTGACTTTCGGGCGGTTCTGCATGAGAGACATAGTGCTGAATCCCTTCCTCTCGTACCTGGCATTCCTGGCCAGTACTACGGATGAGCCAATCTGAAGGCACGGCGAAGAGTGTGGTGCCCACATGGGGCAGTAAATCTCAATCGCAGGCGCATCAGTAACTGCCTATAGTGTACCGCCAGTATGAGAATTCGCCGTTTTGAACCTCTCAAGACGCCAGGATTTGGAAGCCAAACCTAAAAACAGAATATACCGACCGAATTCCATCTTTTTACATTGACGCAATCGAACAAAGCCGCCTATACTAATCTCCGCTGCAACAGCAGTCACCTGCCCAGGTGGCGGAACGGCAGACGCGCTAGCTTGAGGGGCTAGTGCCCTTATTGGGCGTGAAGGTTCAAATCCTTTCCTGGGCACCGGTTGATCGTGTTCCGCTAATTGCGGGCGATTAGCTCAGTTGGTTAGAGCGCCACGTTTACACCGTGGATGTCGGGGGTTCGAGTCCCTCATCGCCCACCGCATAGCGGCATTTGTTTTTGCGCGCATGCGCCAAGGTAGCTCAGTTGGTAGAGCTCACGACTGAAAATCGTGCGGTCCCCGGTTCGAGTCCGGGCCTTGGCACCATAAAACCACGAGCGTAATGCTCGTGGTTTTTTTGTTTGTCTTAGCGTTTTGCGGATTCTGCGGTGTTGAACAGGTCGCGATTTGCTTCAACAGGCAGATCTTCCCGCTCTCCCCATTCGTTCCACGAGCCGTCGTAGTTTGTCAGCTGTGTGGCACCTGCGCGCTCCAGCCCAAACATCGCCATGGTGGCGGTAACGCCTCCGTTGCAATACGCCACGATTGGTTGCTCGATGTCGATTCCCGCGTCCTTTGCCATGGAGCGGAGTTCTTCAGCAGTCTTCCAGGTACCGTCGTCGTTTACCATCGATTTCGCAGGGAGATTGATTGCGCCTGGAATGCGTCCTCCCCTGCTGCCTCGCTGAACAGTGCCCTCAAACGTCTCTGCATCACGCGCGTCGACGATCTGCGGTCCTCCCTGCTCGACAAACGCGAGGACGTCATCCCATTCGACACGAAGCTCAGGACGAAGATTTGGGGTGAACTTCGCGTCATTCCGCACGATGGTCTCGTCTGCTGTGATCTCGCCGTTGGCTGCAGTCCAGGCAGCGTAGCCACCTTCAAGAACAGCGACACGGTCGTGGCCCATGTACTTCAATGCCCACCACAGCCTCGTGGCGATGTGTCCACCGGTCTCATCTGCCACGATTACATATGAATCGTCGCCAATCCCCCGTCGTTCCATCTCCCGGGCGAATGATTCAGGGCTTGAGATCTGGGCCTTTACTTCGCCATCCGGATCGACGATATCCTTCGTCCAATCGATGAAGACCGAACCTGGAATATGGCCAGCGGCGTACGCTTCCGGATGACCGGCATACGAGGCACGCTGGCGGCCACCTCCGAGATCCTCGGCGGTGACCGAGCCCCGGATATCCACCACGACCACGTGCTCATCGTCCAAATGCTGCTGAAGCCAATTCACGGTAACCAAATCTGTCATTCTCGTTCCCTATAATGCGAAGCGATACGTATGTACCTATTCCACCACAGGAAGGTAAGGAATGACACTCGATGAAGTCGATCACGTCTGTCTCGGATTGCCCGGAAGCTCTGTGAGGTATCCATTCGACACCAATGCCGACATCCGGGCATGGTGTATTGGCAGGAAGATGTTTGCGTGGACCGACACCACGGCCGTGCCGACAGTCATCCAGCTCAAGGCGGATCCCGACATGGTTCCAGCGCTCATTGAGAACTACCGGGCGATTCGCCCCGGATACCACATGAACAAACGTCACTGGGTCAGCGTTGAGGCTGCTGCCTGCGATCCAACGCTGCTGACCGGGCTCCTTGAAGATGCTCACCAACTCGTCGCCAACTCACTTCCACGGAGGGAGCGACTTCGGCTCCTTGGGGATTAGCTTTCGGGCGCCTGGTGGTCAACACGGTAGTTCAGTGTCAACTCATCCGCAGGAAGCCCGCGGATCAACCAGTTTTTGCGCGGTGATTCGGTAATGACCAACTCAATGTCCTGCGCCGTCACTCCGCAATGGGATTCCAGATTCTGCAGGACGCGCTGATAAAACGCTTTCACGGTATCTTCCGGCCGCCCCTCAAACATCATGACTTCGATGATGAGGTACTTCTCCGAGCGATCAGCTGGTGAGATGAACTGCCAGGGGTCCAGCGGCAGCAAACGATGGAAGCGCTTCTCTTCGGGCAATCCGAGTGCAGAAACACTCGCTTCGTGTATCGCGTTCGATATCTCTGAAGCATTTGTCCGCAAGAATTCCGCGTGTCCATAAATCTTGAATTGAGCCATAGCTGCTCGACACTCCTCCTGCTGTTACAGATACTTTCATCGGCCATGGCCTGATTGACGCTATTACAGGATACTTGGTGGTACTGCACATTGAGAAACAGGATTAATCATCACCGGGAAGGTTGAGCACGTAGTGACACATGTTCTGGAGCAAGCCCCTGGAAAGCGCCATCGGCTCATCATCATCACATTACTTGCCTTCCTGCTCATGACTATCTCTGCGGCCGCTGACGATGGCTCTGGCGACACTACCCAGCACTGGGGCAAGGCGTTCTTCATGTTCGCCGTGGTGCTCCTTGTAGGTCGCCTTGGCGACCTCGTTCAACGCGCGGGACAGCCACCGGTCATTGGTCAACTCCTGATGGGTATGGTGATCTCTGCAATCGGGTACATGGGCGTAGAGTTCATGAACGAAATCGCTGAGGAGCCGGTCATCTCCTTCCTCGCCGCACTCGGTGCGGCCCTGTTGCTCTTTTCAATCGGGTTGGAGTCCAACCTTGCCAGCATGCGTAACGTGGGCGCCAGTGCAGTTGTAGTAGCGATCGTCGGCGTAGTTGTGCCATTTGTATTGGGAACGTGGGTGCTGGGACCAATCTTCTTTGGTGACGAAAGCTCCAGCGCACGGCTCTTCATTGGCGCATCTCTTGTCGCCACGAGCATCGGCATCACCGCTTCGGTATTCCGCGCACTCGGGATTACGAGAACCCGGGCGGCGCAGACGGTCCTCGGGGCCGCCGTACTGGATGATATTTTCGGCCTGGTGATTTTGGCAGTTGTCGCTGCGATTGCCTCCGGCGATGAAGCCAGCGCCCGTATGGTTGCCGAGCTCACGCTGAAAGCATTCGGCTTTCTCGCCATTGCGATCGTGCTGGGACTTCTCCTCGCCCGACCCGTATTAACCTTCTTCCGCAGAATCAGTAGCTCCGAGGGCATGCTCGTCAGCGTAGCAGTTGGCATCGCGCTGATATATGGCTACCTTGCCGAAGTGTTCGGACTGGAGCCGATCATTGGTGCTTTCGCCGCAGGACTTGTGTTGGATGCCGTTCACTTCGCTGAATACGACGAGCCGGACGTGGTGGTGAGAATCGGCGAGCTTCCGTTCAGCGACGAATCCACCCAGACCCAGGTCGCCTCAATACGAGCCACCGCCAAGCAAAGCCAGTCTGAACACCTGGTTGGCACGCTCAATCACGTTTTTGTACCGGTGTTCTTCGTGTACACCGGCATGATGATCGACATCGAGTCTTTGCTGAAGCCCGAGCTCTACATGGTCGCGTTGTTGGTCACAATTGCTGCCATATTCGGAAAGCTGGTAGCAGGTATTGCTGCTAAGGGCGCATTCTCCGAAAAACTCCTCGTCGGCGTTTCGATGGTGCCTCGCGGTGAAGTCGGGCTCATTTTTGCCGCGACCGGTAAGGGTCTTGGCGTACTCAGCGACGATTTGTTCTCGGTCATCATCATTGCGATTGTGGTCACCACGCTGATTGTACCGCCACTATTACGCGTGATGGTGAAAGATCCAGCAGAGCTGCCCGTCTAAACGACGCCCGCGGTATGAACCGCGTTCTCCAGTCCAAGGACGCGATTGATCTGGGCGTCGATCTCCGGGATAGCCTCATCGGCAGCTTTTGGATCGACGCTTCTCAGCGGGAATATCTCACCGAGTCCGGACCGCATACCCTTCGCCATCTCATCCGGGAAGCATGTTTCCAGGATGTGTAGCGCGATTGATACCGAGGCTGAAGCGCCAGGGCTGGCACCCAGCAAGCCAGCGATGGTGCCATCGCCTGCTGCAACAACCTCTGTGCCGAACTCAAGCTTGCCTCGCCCATTCTCGCCCCGCTTGAGCGTCTGTACGCGCATACCAGCGTCATGCAGCTCCCATTCAGCATCGATAGCGGCGGGCATGAAGTCACGCAATACATCCATGCGCTGCTTGTGCCTGAGCATGAGTTGTCGCACCAGGTAGGCCGTGAGGCCGAACTCATCCAGAGCGACGGTCAGGTAAGTCTTGAGATTGTCCAATTTGATCGACCGGAAGAGGTCGAGCTGCGATCCCTTCTGCAGGAACTTCGGTTGAAATCCTGCGAACGGACCGAAGAGCAGTACCTTCTCGCCATTAACCCAGCGGGTATCGAGATGGGGCATGCTCATTGGAGGCGCGTTAAGTTGCGGCTTGCCGTATACCTTCGCCTCGTGTTTTTCTACCGTTTCTGGATCCATGCAGCGCAGGAACTTGCCACTCACGGGGAACCCGCCGTAGCCCTTCGCCTCTGGAATACCCGCTTTCTGCAGCAGGTGAATGGCTGCGCCACCGGCCCCCACAAAGACGAATCGGCTGTCTACCACCTGCCTGGAGCCATCATTGCGGTTGCGCACGGTTACACGCCAGCCAGATGCCGTTCGCTCGAGGTCTGTCACTTCGTGACGCTGCAGAAGATCCATTCCACCGTCAGTTGCACTGTTCACCATGTGGCGGGTAAGGGCGCCGAAATTGACATCCGTACCGTTCTTGCTGTTTGTCATGGCGACGGGCTGGTCAGTTGGACGCCCTTCGAACATGAGTGGTGCCCATTGCGCCATCTGATCCCGATCGTCGCTGAACTCCATGGAGCCGAACGCCGGCAGGTGCTTCAACTCTTCGTATCGGGAGCGTAGGAATGCAACGTCCTCCGCGCCGGTGACGTAGCTGGCATGTGGAACTGTAGAAATAAATGACTGCGCATCCGGAATGGCGCCAGTTTCGACCAGGTGCGCCCAGTAACTGAGGGATTCGCGGAACTGGCCGTTGACGGTGATGGCCTTGGTAGTAGCGATGCTGCCGTCTTCCAGTTGCGGTGTGTAGTTCAACTCGCACAGGCCACCATGGCCGGTTCCAGAGTTATTCCAGTCGCCGGAACTCTCGGTGGCGACTTCAGAGGCGCGCTCGTACATCACCATCGACCAGTCGGGCCTCAGGCGCTGAAACAGCGTCGCCATGGTGGCACTCATGATGCCTCCGCCGATCAATATGACATCGACTGATGATGGTTGTACGTTGCTCAATTTCTGGCTGCCTGTAATTGCGTTTCGGCCCATATCAACGATGGGGAGAGAGGCGCTCCAAGGCATGGTCTTAATCAACGACCATGCATACGAATGTCCAAAGGGTAAACTACACCAATGAAGGAAAGCTCACCAGATGGTGACGCCCACAAAATTGCAGGACATCGATTAATGATTTCATCACATCGTATGGTTGCGCAAGATGGTACACACGAAATCGAGATCAAGAAGTCACGATTCATCTGTCACCTCTTCCGCGTCACCACGGAGGACGAGGCACGAACGCACATCGAAACCGTTCGTAAAGAGCATTGGAATGCCAACCACAACTGCACAGCATGGATCATTGGTGAAAAGCAGGCGAACCAGCGATCCAGCGACGACGGTGAGCCATCCGGCACGGCTGGTATGCCCATGCTGGAAGTACTCCGTCGTCGCGAGCTGACGGATACACTCGCGATCGTTACTCGCTATTTCGGTGGGGTCATGCTCGGTGCTGGCGGGCTCATCCGCGCCTATGGTGGAGCGGTCACCGATGCCCTGGATGCGATCGGCGTTGTTGAGCGCGTTCCCCTTGCCGTGGTGCAGGCTGTTGCCGATTACGAGACCGCTGGTCGGATTGAGAATGCAATCCGGGCAAAGGAACTGGACCTGGTCGATGTCGGCTACGATGCGGAAGTTACCTTTGAACTGGTTATGGCGCCAGGTGACGTAGATACGTTTAAAACGTGGCTTCAGGAGCTTACGAATGGCGAAGTAGCCGCTACCATTGAAGGCGAACGATTCGTTGAAGTGCCCGCACCGGCGCAACCGACGAACTGAGAGGAACCATTATGGATGCCAAAAAAGGCCTGACAGTAAAGATTGATCCGGATCGCTGCATTGGTATGGCCAAGTGCACAACCGTAGCCCCTGGCTACTACGTGATTGACCAGGAAACGAACAAGGCGGTGCTCGAGAACTTCGAAGAAGCTTCTGTTGAGCAGATCTTCGCCGGAGCACGAGTCTGCCCTACACAGGCGATTTCAATCGAGCAGTATGGTCGGAGGGTTTTCCCCCAGATCATCCCGGCAATGTTCGGGGAAGAGAAAGACGAAGAGTAGTTCGCAAGAATAACTTCAGCTCACCAAACGACCATGGGAAGAAACCCCATGGTCGTTTTGCTTAAGGGTGCCAAGAATGCCCTGAAGCTCCGGTACGGTCCATGTCAGATCCAACGGCAATCCATTCACGATAATGCTGTCGTGGAACTGGTCATACGCCGCAGGCATGTTTTCCGGGTGTGCGAAGAGTTGCGACTGGAGGACCTTTCCATCTGGCAGGAACGTTGCTGTCGTTACAACGAGGACAGGCTCTCCGTAGATGTCGGTAGTTTCGGCAACGATTGCAACCGTTGTATCGGAAACATCTGACGCAACGACGGCGAAACCCTGCTCGAATTCGGCCGCATACCCTGGTGATCGCCAGTGATCCAGGTAATCCCCCGGGGTGAGATAACCGCCCGTGTCGTGCACAGTGAAATCAAGCCATACAGCTTCATCGTGTGTGACAAGTGAAAAGCCGTCGTACGGTGGATTATCAACACTGTAATACGCATAGGGATAATCGAAGGGGAATTCCCAGGTCACCGGGTCCCAGGCGACACTCGTTCCATACATTGGGCTGACCCATTCGGATTCGGAAACCAGTCCCCATTCCTCCAGACTTTCCGGATCCTGTTGTCCTGTCTCTGTGCCTTGTCCCGGATCCAGTAGTTCGGACAGCGGATAGGTTTCTCTCCCCTCTTCCATCGAGGAAATCGTATCCAGCAGGTCTGCTGGATCATCGATTCCGTTCGGCTCGTTGGCGAGCGTTTCGGTTAGCCAGTCCGCATCGAATTCGGAAAGGATGGGCTGGCCATCAACCAGGACTTCCTTCTTTACCTGCGAGAAGTCATTCACCAATGTGGGTTCCATGCCGTAATGGAGAAAGACGAAATCAGTATCTCCGTACGCATCAATCTGATGGATATAGAGGACATAGAGTACGTATCCCTCAGACTCCAGTGTTGCCAGGAACCACGCGTGTCTCTCTACCTGCTCTTCGGCCAGCACCTCAAAGCTGTCGAAATCCTCCTGCAGCGGTTCGATTGTGATTGCTCTCATGATCTCGAAAGTGATTGGGCCCTGGACGAAGCCCAGAATATAGGTGGACCAGAAGGAGTTGATAGACACATATTCAGCGGCGTATGGATCATCCTCCTCCAACAGATATTCTTGTGGAGCAAAGGTGAAGAGATCGCTCGTGCCCAGGTCGATAACCTGACCTGTGAGCTGACTTTCAAATGCAGTATCGCTAATCGAGGGTTGTGCCAACGCCACGGCATGGGTATTTAGACCAAGGAGCACCATCAAACACAGCAGAACGCGCTTCACACAGTCCCTCGTTTCAATCGGGTTGATCAGACAGTAGATCTATAAAAAGGACGTCGGGTGAACGACTATCGTTCCGCGATCAGGTTGTGGTGAGACAAAAATCCCGCCCGATTTGAGAGATCAGGCGGGATTTCTATTGTCAGGAACAGTCAGTTAATTTCCTGAGATATCCTGGATGTCTTCGACCGTGAAGGTCATCTGCAATGGTGTTCCGTCGATTTGCACGCCATCCACGTACTGCTCGTATACATCAACGATGGTATCCGGAGCAGCAGAGATTTGACTGAAGACAACTTCGCCGTTGTCGAGGAACGTGGCTTCCAGCACCACCGTCAGCGGCTGATCGATGGCGTTGGTAGTCTCATAGACGATCGTTGCAGAGTTCGAGGTCGTGCCGGTTTCCAGCACCGTTACTCCGTTGGTGATCTGGGCCGCGTAATCATCAGACGTCCAGTACTCAACCATGCTGGCCGGTGTGGATTCATATGCCTGATCGATGGTGATATAGACATAGCCGAAACCATCGGTCGTCTGCAGCGTCACGATATCATATGGAGGATCGTCATTTACAACGACCGCATGTTCGAAGTCGACCGGGAACTCCCAGGTCGTTCCGTCCCACGTGACAACATTTCCGTAGGTCGGGCTCTCCCACTCTGTATCCGAAACCAGGCCAAGCGCACTCCAGTCGCCGCCCGAAACGGGTGTTGAATCGGTCGCGTCGTCATCCTGTTCCGAAGGCAGGGTAACCCTGTCGCCATCGCGACCAATACGGGAGTCCCGTCCGGTCTCTGTTTCGTTGCCGGGCTCACCCGTGTCCTGATCGTCCTCGACGTCTGTTCCGCCGCGAGAGGTACGACTGGTTCTGGAGGTTGAGTCTTCTTCATCATCCGTCCCAGCAGTTCCGCCACGTGAGGTTCGACTACGGCCTTCAGACCCATCCTGTTCTGACTCGTCAGCATCGTCAGCTCCGCCACGCGAGGTGCGGCTCACTACAGGTCCCGAATCTTCCTCTTCTGTATCACCAGTGGCGTCGGTTCCACCGCGAGTTGTGCGGCTGCGTCCGGTATCGGCATCAGTTTCGTCATCAGCATCAGAAGTTGCATCTGGCGTACTGGCGTCATCTGTCGTCAGGGAAGCAAGCTCGGAGGCATTTGTGTTCGGCAAGAGTGGATTGCCACCAATGGTGACCTCGCCCTGGACGAATTCCAGGTCAGCCTCAAAGGCGGTCGCGTCGGTGAACTGCATCAGTACCAGGTCGATATCACCGAACGCGTCCAGCTCGAACTCGTAATAAACGATCAGGCCCAGTCCGCCAATCTCGCCCTCACCGAGGAACCACGAGTGTTCATCCGTGATTTCTTCGTCGATGAGCTCCCAGCTATCGTAGAACGCGACCATGTTGTCCAAGGTAATTTCATGGTAATCAGCTGTTTCGTTCGGTCCGCCTATCAGTACAAGCTGGAAATTTGACCAGCCGTATGTGAACCAGATGTACTCTTCCTGGAATGAGCGGGTTTCGCGGAGTTCGTAATCGTCTTCGATGAATGTGATATCACCGCTGCTTCCAAGATCAATCTCGTCACCGGTAATCTCTGAAACAAACGTCTGACTTGCTGCGGTCGGCTGTGCCATCACTTCGGTTGCAGCCGGCAGTACAAGGCCAAGCAGCAGCACCAGTGAGAATAGAGTGCGTTTCACATTTTCTCCTTTACCGGTTTCGCAAATCACATCATTGCGATCCGAACGTTGAGCCGGTCACATGCTGAGGCATGCGACCACAATATCCCAACGCCCGAATAGCAGATATCGTTCCACACAAGCAGTAACTATGAAAATTGTGATTGGCGTGGCGAGGTCAGCTACAGGGAATCCAACTCGGCC
>CAZYDY010000011.1:9937-13860 GCA_964646245.1 uncultured Sphaerobacteraceae bacterium | reverse complement strand
GCTAGCGCTAGCCCAATAGGTCGTAACAGAACCTTTAGTACGTATTTGAATGATCAGGGTGAATATAGCGCTCCGTTTAGAGAGCTCTATGATATCTAGACCTCGAAGTCTGATCAAACTAAAGCGTGGTTGGCGGCCCGCTGCACCGGTGCGTACATTTTCCAATCCCGATTGAACCTTCAGGCTAGGCTCTCCTGAGTATTCCGGACTGCTTGATACGCGCCTTGCTTGTTCTTGGCCTACATCGTGTGGATGACACTTCAGCTAAATCGGTGCTCACACCCCCAACACTTGGGGAGCTGGTGCGGAAAGCGCGTTCTATGGCCCTCCTCAAATCCGAAGGCGAGTGCTCTATTCACTTGGCTACACGGATTGGTACCCCAGGCAGGACTCGAACCTGCCACCTTTCGCATTCTTGCAATAAAAGGCGAGTGTTCTATTTGCTGAGCTATTTGGCTTGGTACCCCAGGCAGGACTCGAACCTGCGACCTGCCGCCATCTTTGAATCAGAAGGCGAGTGCTCTATCCGCTGAGTTATATGGCTTGGTACCCCAGGCAGGACTCGAACCTGCGACCTATCGCTTAGAAGGCGAGTGCTCTATCCGCTGAGCTACTGGGGCGCGGCGAAAACGCCAGTAGAGAGTATACCCCGCTCGAAAACCGACTTGCAGAACCACTACGCCTTCGCCACAAGCACCGGACCTCGAAACGTCTTCAGCAATCGCGAGGTGGTCGAGCGCTCCGTCAAAAGGCGAAATCGTCCCTGACCATATGCTCCCATCACCAGCATATCTACCGGCGAAACAGCCAGAACCGCAGCGAGTACATCGTCAGCATTCCCCTGAAGTTCGTGGGATACCACCTCGTGGCCAGAGCTCTGCAAGTGGCGGATAGCGTCGCGGAAATGAATCCGACTTTGATAATCATTGCCCACAATCACGGCAGTGCCGGGTTTACCCTTCAGTAACCCCCGTCCACTTAAGAAGTCCACAGCCCGACCCGTTGCCGGTTTCCCGTCAATTGCGATCATCCACGATTCCACAGGTGAATATGTTTCCGGCACCAGAAGCATCACGCGACTTCGCGCCCTGAGGAACTGGTCCATCCACTGACGTGACTGGGTTTCCGAGCCATCGTGCCGTCCAACAACAAGCAGGTCGCTCGAATCCGTAAAATTCTCGATGAAGTATGGAATTGGGTCGGAGGTCGTCGCGGTACGAACACGCCCGACCTCCAAATCCTTCGCTCGCCTGGCTGCAGCTTGCGCTATTTCAATGGCGACTGTGTCCGTCTCGCTGTACTCCGTACGTGGGGTCGAGGCCAGTTCGCGATACATATCCTCGCGCGGGTTCATCTGCTGATACGCGTCATACGCTATCGCACGCTCGGAATCGGACGAGTCCTCCTGAACCACAACGGTCATCGATTGCGCTGTTGCCTTTGCGACCCAGGCGGCATGCTCTATCACGGATGTATCCCACGACGAACCGTCGACAAAGGCAATCACCGTCATTAGTTCGTGCCAATCCGTACGCGAAGCGGATTCCCGGCGGGATCCTTCACGCGAAGTTCTTCACCATCTACTTCGTGAATCACTCCTGCCTCGCTCAGCCGTGTCGAGAGCGCGGTGATAGCGTCCATGTCTGGCAGAATCAGTTCCCACTCGCGCAGTCCGGCAGTGCCTTCGGGCTTGGGCTGTGCCGTTGTGCCATTCCAGGTGTTGATGGCGATTGCGTGGGGTACATAGCTGGTGGTAAGTGAGAAGTCGCTCATGCGGAACGATTCAAACCAACGCATGTCGCCCAGGCCAAGGTGCTCAACGTAGAACGTGCGTGCCGCAACCATATCGTTTACATGCATGTGCACGTGGCCAATGCGAGTGCCTGTCGGCAACGGGGCCATCAGGTCGTCAGATTCCTCAAGCGCGCTCATCAGCAGGTCAAGGTCGAGGGCTTCAGTCCCTCCCTGAAGCGATCCATCGGCCATCACCGCAGCGTAATCCGCTTCACCACGGGCAAGGCTGCCGCGCTCTGGTGTTTCGAACGTGATTTCAATGCCATTGCCATCCGGGTCGTTCGTGTAGGTGGCCATGGTTTCGGCATGGTCGGTTGGCGAGTTTTGCCATTCCAGGCGGAACAGTCGCGCCGAGAGGCGAGCGAGCTCCTTTTGGGTTGGAACGTGAATAGCCACGTGGTACAGGCCGTTACGGCGCCGAACCACAGGAGAACTCGCACCCGGGTGCAGCACGATAAGTGTTTCGCCATCAACGCCCAGGTGAATCTCGTTCTCGGTTTCAGAAATGAGGGTCAACCCGATGTAGTTGGTCCAGAACCGTTTGGAGTTCTCACCATCGGTGACATCCAGGTGCACCATTCCAAGGCGAGCCTCTTCTGGCAGCTTCTGCTCGGCAGGGTGGGGGGTGAGCAGGGTGTACTCACGTGGTGTGTTCTCGGTCATCATCGTGTACTCCTTTGTACTATCGTATCGCATTATTCAGGGCCAGCACTAGGCTTACCAATCGTAAGTATAGTCCTGAACTAAATAAATTGCTACCGTCCGGTACATCGATATCAAAAAGGCGACCCATCATCAATGAGGGTCGCCTTTTAGGCGAGTACAAGGTTACGGATTTTTCTTGGATTACTGGATTGGCGTTCCCGGTAATCCGGCTGGAGATTGCTCAAACCAACCCGCCGGACCAGTGTCTACGCCCTCCTCGAGCTCCGGCAGGTAGGTAGCCTTACGGTTTACTTCCTCCCGGGTGTAGTCCACATGGATGGCGCGTTCTTCGATCTTGGTCACGGTATTCACCGGCAAGATGAACGTATCCCGCCCGATTCCCAGGAATCCACCGTGTGCGACCTGAACGAACCGAATGCGTGATTCAGCATCATCCATGAGCAGGTCGTCGACAGTGCCCATTTTTTCACCATCACGGCCAATCACTTCGCGCCCACGAATGTCTTTAGAGGAATCCCTAAACTTCATTCCGGAATCGCGGAGGCTATAAATGACGCTTCGCTTTTGTGCCTTGGACATACCACTTTCCTTTCGTGTTGAACGGGCAAACTTCCGCTACGTCAAATAGGAGAAATTGTCTGTTCATTCCGAATTATATCAGGATTATGGGGAATAATGCGGGCCTGTAGGGCAGCGATGCATTGTAGCCTTCAACTGAAACGTGCCTTTACGTCTCGTTTCCCGACTCAGGCTTCAGTTTGCGTAGCGATTGGTGAAACTCCTGCATCACCTCGCGAAGCTTCTCGCCAGTGGAATCCATGGTAACCATGGTTACCTTGCCCTTACCCACATTGGTCTGGATTTTAATCTCCCCGGTCACACGCGGCAGCAAGCCCTCCTTGCCGCCCATAATGAACATCTGGCCAGGACGACCAGTAAGGCCGGATCGATACCCTGCATCCTTGAAGAACTGGATTGCATATTCCAGTGTTTCATCGCCGGGAAGGCGAGAAACTCCCTTCTTCTGATACACGGTACGACGCATTTCCTCACGAACTGCGTCGAAGTTTGGCTTTTCCGTCATGTTTAGAGAACCTCAGTTGATTCGCCCGGCTTCAGGAGAATCCCCTTTGAATCCGTCACCGATTCAACATCAGAAAGGAATTTCGCACCATCCTGCTCAACCAGCGGGAAGGTGTTGTAGTGGCACGGTGTGACTGCCTTCGCCTTCAGGAGCTTCGCAGCCCGTACTGCATCGTCAGGTCCCATGGTGAAATGGTCGCCAATCGGCAGGACAGCCAGGTCGAGACCCTCTTCACCGATGAGTGCCATATCGCCAAATAGCCCCGTATCGCCGGCGAAATAGATTGTTTTGCCACCGAAGCGCACTATGAGACCAGCAGGAATGCCAGGGGCCACCACGCTGCCATCCTCGTCGTTGTAGGAACTGGAGTGCCACGCCT
>CAZYDY010000011.1:0-9837 GCA_964646245.1 uncultured Sphaerobacteraceae bacterium | reverse complement strand
CCAGGGGCCACCACGCTGCCATCCTCGTCGTTGTAGGAACTGGAGTGCCACGCCTGCGTGAATTTCACGCTACCACCATCGAACTGAACCGTACCACCGTGGTTCGCCGCTACAGTTTCAACACCTTTGGTGCCGAGAAAGTTGGCGAGCTCGTTCACGGTAATGATCTGCGCACCAGTTCGCTTCGCGATCTCAACTGCGTCGCCAACGTGATCGTTGTGCGCGTGGGTGATCAGGATCGTGCTCGGGCTCACCTCGTCGGCGCTGGTTTCACACGCCGGGTTCCCGGTGAAGAATGGGTCGATAACAACCTGTTTCCCATCAGCCTCGAGGCCGAAAGTCGCGTGACCATACCAGGTTAAAGTGACAGTCATAAAGTGGAGTTCCTCCTGGTTATGATGCTCGTTCGTGTACAACCTCACCGTCGGCGATGGTGTAATCGCAACGAACATCCTTAAGAGAAAGCGCATCTGTGCTGCGCAAATCTGTTTCGAAAATCGTTACATCCCCAAGCTTGCCGGGTTCCAGAGACCCCTTTTCGTGCTCGGTGTGCGATGCGTATGCACCATTCCAGGTGTATGCGCGGATGGCATCCTCAAGTGACAGGCACTCTTCCGTGAAGATCGTGTCACCATTACGATCCGTCCGCGTCATCATCATCTGGATCCCGATCATCGGGTTCACAAGTGATACCGGTGCATCCGTGCTCGCCGCAGCAACAATGCCACGATCCTGATACGTCTTCATGGCGTAAGCGTTGCGAACCCGTTCTTCACCGAGGTTTGCGAGATATACCGGCCGCATATCGTACAGGAACGTGGTGCCTGGAATCGGTACAGCACCAATCGCCTGGATACGGTCCAGCATCTCATCACTAACGATCGAGCAGTGCTCAATGCGAGGCCGGAAATTACTTGTCGGGTGCTCACGTTGCGCTTGTTCAAACGCGTCGAGCAGCAGCGTGATAGCAGCGTCGCCAATGGCATGGCTGCCTTGCTGGAACCCTGCCTTGTGTGCCTTGATGATATTGGCTTTCATCACCTCGGGATCTTCCATCCAGAGTCCGACATTATCCGCTTCACCCTCGTAGGGCTGGAGCATGCGAGCGGTTCGTCCACCAATCGAGCCATCCGCATAAAGTTTGGCGTTACCTACACGCAGCCAGGAATCACCAAACCCGGTACGGATGCCGAGCTCAATCAACTCGTCCAGTGAGTCGTTGATCAGCATCATCAGGTTGGTGCGAACGGGGAGTGTTCCCGCAGCACGAGCACGCTGGAACGCGATCATCGCTTCACGATTGCTGTCCCCAAATCCGGCGTCACCCACCGAGGTCACACCATGCTCGCGGAAGATATTCCCACCGGTAATTAGTGTCTCGTACAGTTCGTCATCTGTGAGTTCCGGTACCTTGGCCAATACAGCGCTTCGCGCGGTTTCGCGCAGCACACCGGTCGGCTCACCGTGCTCATCACGATCAATGGTCCCACCATCCGGGTCAGGTGTGTTCGCGGTGATCCCGGCGAGCTCCAGTGCCTTGCTGTTTACTGCCATGATGTGGTGACAACTGCGATGGAGAATCACCGGGTGATTTGGTGCAACCGCATCCAGGTCAACGCGGCTGGGATGACGGCGCTCATCAAGCAGCTCCTGATCATACCCCTGGCCAATCACCCAGGCTCCTTCACGGGTCCTCTGGGCACGCTCTTTCACAAGTGCAACAATCTCGTCGATCGAGCTCACCCGATCGGCATTGATTTCTATCTCGGCCGCAGCAACACCAGTGCCGATAATATGGGCGTGTGCGTCATAGAGACCGGGAGTCGCCATGCGACCCTTCAGGTCGATCTCTTCGAACGTCGTGCCCATCTCGGACTTCACATCGGCGAGTTCGCCGACAGCCCGAACGTTGCCATTGACGATGCCAACGGCGTTCACCAGCGGCTGATTCTTGTTCATCGTCAGAATCGGACCGCCGTGAATCAGGATATTTCCAGTCATAGGTGAGATTTACTCCTCAGCGAAGTAGGTATGCCAGGTTGCCGCGATGTGATCAGTTCTTGCGATCCAGACATCGCCATGCGCAATCACATCATCAAGGAATCGCACCAAAGTGCCAAGGAACCCCGGTCGACCCATGACGTGCGGATGCACAATCAGCGGCATGTAGGTGCCTTCCTCCCTGTGCGCATCCAGCGCCACCATGAGCGTCTCCAGCATGGAACTCGGCGGAAGAGGGCGCACTGGAGAAAGCCAGGTTGTGTCCATCAAATAGGGTGAAGTAGGAATGAGCGCCGCGTCAGGATCCCGCTGCAACACAGGCAGATCCCCCGCGCGACCATCGATGATCCAGGCGCGACCACTGTCATTGCCCCATGCGTGATCCAGTTCACTGCTGGGGAAACCCGGTATCCGGGCGATAACACCATTAACGCGGCCGTCGATTTCATCCTGGATCCCGGAGACCAGGTCGTCCGTCGCACCACTCGCGCTGCAGAAACTTGCAGCCACTTCGTGATCGCGTTCGTGTGCTTCCCGAACCAGTTCCGGCGCTTCCGCCAGCGATTCTGTGGTGAAGGCGAAGGTCGCCTGTATATCCAGGTCCGCCAGCGACTCGAACAGCTTCTGCATTCCCGTTCGGGCGTAATCAAGCCCGAGCAGGTTTTCCTCGCTGGTGCCATCTTCGCTAAATTTAAATCCGGGCACATGCACGATCAGTGAAAAAGCCGCCCTGTGATTGGCTGGCCATACAATCTTTCGTGATATATCAGCCATAACGGCTCCTTACTTCATTGCTTCGCTGATCGCCTGGTCAAGGTCGGCAATGATATCGGACGCGTCTTCAATGCCAACAGAGAGGCGAATGAGACTGTCCTTGATCCCCCAGGCTTCGCGTTCCTCAGGCGAGAATCCGCGCTGGCTCGACGTCGCCGGGTGCAGCGACACAGTCGATACATCTCCAAGCGTAGTCGCTGGCTTGATCAACCGGAGCGCTTCCAGGTACCGGAACGCGTTTGCCGACGTCGCACCCTTGATCTCAAAGCTCAGCATGCCGCCACGGTGATCACTGAGGAACTGGTCAGCCAGGTACCCGGAATCAAGCCCGGGGTAATTGACTGCATCAATGCGATCATCCTGCTGCAGCCATTTCGCCACTTCAAGCGCGTTCTCGCTGTGCGCCTTCATGCGCAGGTGAAGCGTGTGGATTCCCCGAACTGTCAGCCATGCATCCATCGGTCCTGGCACAGAGCCATTGACCCGGGCGCGGCCCTGGAGTTCAGATATCAGTTCCTTGCTTCCACTCACAATACCGCCCAGAACATCACCGTGACCGGCGATGTACTTGGTCGTGCTGTGCAGAACGAGAGTCGCACCCAGCTCCAACGGCTTGTTCAGGATCGGCGTACCAAACGTGTTGTCGATAACCAGGGCCGCACCAGTGGATTTGGCGATTTCGCCCAGTCCGGCGATATCGGTCACCTTCATCAGGGGATTGGAAATCGTCTCGCCGAGGATGAGCGCCGGCTTTACGCGTTCTGCCACGGAACGGACCTCGTCCAGGTCAGTCACATCAAGGATATGCGTCTCAACGCCAATCTCGGCGTACTGGCTTCGGATCAGTCCAAGCGTGGCCCCATAGACGTCCCGCGAGACGATCACGTGGCTTCCCGGCTTGGCGTACTGGGCGAATACCCCGTTCACCGCCGCCATGCCACTGGGGTAGGCGATACTCGCTTCCGCACCTTCCAGCTTCGCCATCATCGATTCGAGGGATCGCACCGTAGGATTCCCAAATCGACCATAGGCAAATCCGGCGTCCGCATCCTCGAACACCGCGTCCAGATCCTCTGAATCCTTAAAGGTATAGGCAGTTGCGAAATAAATCGGTGGAACTGTCGGAATAGCCGGCGAGATATCGTCGTAATCGGCCGCGTGTACGGCTAGCGTCGCCGGCTTATGCATTTCAGGGTCACTCACACTAATTGCTCCAGATAAGAACGTATATCAGGTAAACCTGCTTCGAGTCTAGGTTGCTGCGGCAACACCGTCAACGAAAAGCGATGTAGACGCGATCAGTTTTCCGTGCGACAAAAGCTCTACGAAATGTTTGGTACGGCATGCGAAAGGACGCAGTACATGTCAGGCGGAATATCACCATGGGTTGCCGATTCGGCGGAGTATCGTCCGGATCGGTATTACACGTATGAACACCTCACGGAGCTGATCCACAAATGGGCGAAGGAATACCCCAAGCTCATGACAGTGGAGAGCATCGGCAAGACGCTGGAAGGCCGCGATATCTGGTCATGCACGCTCACCAATGTCGATACCGGCCATCACAGCGAGAAGCCAGCCACCTTCCTGGATTCCAACATCCACGCCGGTGAAGTCACTGGCAGCGCAACGGTGCTCTGGCTGCTCAATCACATGCTCACCGGCTACGGCACAGATGATCAGGTCACGGAAGCGCTGGATACCTCCACCCTGTACGCCATCCCCGGCATCATGCTGGATGGCATGAACATGTACCTCACCACGCCAGAGCGCATGCGCAGCTCGGTTCGCCCATATCCGGAAACCGAACCGCAGGATGGCCTCAAGCGTGAGGACCTCGATGGCGACGGCCGCATTCTCCAGATGCGAGTGCGAGACGACGCAGGCGCCTGGAAGAAACATCCGGAAGACGGACGCATCATGGTTCGTCGCACGCCAGATGAGCGTGGCGGCGAATATTACTCCGTCTACGAAGAAGGCATGATCCGCAACTGGGATGGCGGCAAGATAGAAGTCGCGAAAGAGCACTTCGGCCTGGATCTCAACCGGAACTTCCCAATCACCTGGGCACCGGAGTGGGAACAACAGGGCGCCGGCAGCTTCCCGTTGAGCGAGCCGGAAACACGTGCCCTGGCGGAGTACATGCTCTCCCTGCCGAATGTCGGTACGTCAGAGCACCTGCATACCTGGAGCGGCGTGATCCTGCGACCCGGAATCAACATGGCCGACAAGGATATGGATCAGGCCGACCTGGCGGTCTTCAAGGCGCTCGGCAAGATGGGTGAGGAAGAGTCCGGCTACCCCTGCATCTCTATCAATGAAGACTTCAACTACGACCCTCGTAAAATCCTCGCCGGATCAGTAACGGAATGGGTATACGGTGTGCTCGGTGTGTACGCCTACGCAACCGAGCTCTGGAGCCTTCCTGCAAAAGCCGGAATCGAAATCACCGACTGGATCGGCTGGAACAAGGAGCGCCCCGATTCCGACGATCTCGCCATGGCGAAGGTGATCGATGAACACGCCGAGGGCGAGGGCCTCTTCGAATGGAAACCCTTCGATCATCCTCAACTCGGGGAAGTCGAAATCGGCGGCTGGGATTACAAGTTCGCCATCCAGAACCCTCCCGGACCGCTGCTGGAGGAAACCACCTCAGGCATCGCTCGCTTCGTTCTGCGCAAGATGGGAGTACTCCCACACCTGAAGATCGAATCGACCAACGCCGAATCACTGGGCCATAATTTCTACAAGGTCTCCGCCGTCATCGTGAACGACGGCTTCCTTTCCACCTACATCAGCAATGTCGGAAAGAAGACAGGAACCATCAAGCCGCCCAAGGTCACAATCTCAGGCGCCGCGGTAGTGCAGGGCAAGGACGAAATCGAGCTGGACCACCTCGAAGGCCGCGCTGCACTGCACACGCCAATGGGAATTCCGGTCCGATCGGGTAACCTTGCACGAGGAATGGTGGAGTGGATCGTGCGGGCGGAGCCCGGTACGGAAATCCAGCTTACCGCCGCATCGACCAAGGCCGGCACGGTCGCCACGCAAATCACATTGCCGGCTGAACAGGAAAGCTAAATTGACAGTGCCATCAGGAAACGAAAATGCATTTCTGGGTTCACTGGTTGGCCTCGCCATCGGTGATGCGCTGGGCCTGCCAGTTCAGGGCAAGGCCCCGGAAGATATTCCACCGCTGGATACCTACCTGGAGATTGCCGAAAGTCCAGATGGCGAGCCGGCAAGGGGTCTCATTAGTGACCGTACCGAGATCGCGCTCTGCCTCGTTGAAAGCCTCACCACCAACGATGGCGACCTCGATCCCGAGAACATCAACGCGCGCATGCATTTCCTCACGGAAAGTGCCAGCCGCACGCTGATGAGCGATACCGTCGTCAACAACATCGACCTCGCTTTCGAGAACAATGGACTCGTTCCCGAAGGCACGGGTACGGAGTTCGAGGCATCTGTGGCCGTGCGCGGCGTTATCGTTGGCCTGCTTCATTCAGTGGGGGATCCAAACCCGGCTGCTCTCATAACCGACGCAACAACGGTGGCCCGGCTCACGCACGACGATGCCGATTCCATCGCGGCAACGATCTTTGTCGCTCAGGTGACCGAACTCGCAGCTCGCCATGTGGATGACGATCCCAATTGGAAACTCCCGGAGATCGGCTTCAGCGGGCCAGTTGCGGATGAACTCTTTTCTATCGCGAACCTCGTCCACCGTGCCGCTGCCTTCGAGGAGGCGGTGTTGCCAGTGGTCCGCCAGGGTGGGGATGCCGCCACCATGGGCGCCATTGCCGGTGGAATCGCCGGGGCCCGCTTCGGAGCCGCCGGTCTTCCGCAGTTCCTGATCGACGATCTGGATGCCCGCATCTACCTCAGCATGGCTGCACCGTGGTTCTATCGCACAGCCATGAAAAAGGTCGGGTTCGCCATCGATCTGCGTCTCATCGAAAACGAATTCCCGGGCTAAATAGCCAGGTAACGGGAAATCTGTTTCAAAGACTGAAGAGGAGGACCCACCGGTCCTCCTCTTTGGCTACGGGCTCCTGGCTAACTTGCCGGCGAAGCGTCCGGGCTGGCAACCGGAGTCGCGGCATCATTCTCCTCGACAACCAATGTGGCTCCATAGGTCACATCGTCAGGAAAGTAGGTAACGGTCACCTGGTATTCGCCAGGCGCAAGATCGTGCACCACGAAGATATTGCGATTTTCTCCACCCACAAGCCTGGTTCCCATCGCACTGCCCTGGAATACCGTTTCACCATCGGCATCGACAATCACGATGGCAGCGTTGGCTTCCTCTTCTACGTTATCGAACACCACCCGGTCACCATTGGCGACGGTAATGATTTTCACTTCGCGTGTGAATTGGGTTGAGAGTTCCACGGTCACGGGCTCATCCAGGAACTCGACCTCGCTCTCCAGGGCCGAGCCATCCAGGTACAGGCCGTCCGCCTCCTCAGAGAACACGAGCTCGCCGGAGAGATATTGATCACCATCAACAATGATGCCGAAATCGATCAGGAAACGCCCGTCAGCCAGCCCAATCGGTTCGCCCAGTCGCTCCAGGTAGAGTGAATCCAGCGTGATGTACTGCTCGATATCAGCCTCAACTGCCGGTCTCGCAAACATGTGTACGCGTTGCTGCGGCGTGGAGTTTCTGATGAACGTCACATCGTCGTTGTAGCCCAGGCAGCGGAACTGATTTTCAGCCGCCATAACAACATTCGCGGCGACGTCATCTTCGAGTTCAGTCGCACCCGATCTGTCCGCCGCCTGGCCCCGGCCGAGCGCACCTTCAACGGTGACGGGCAGTTCAATGTAGATCATCGGCACCGGCATATCGGGATCCGGTTCAATCTCGGGCAATTCCAGGCAGGGAATCGCCGCCGAGGCGTTCATACCGGGTAACATCGCCGAGATAGCGAACATGGCGACAAATGCCGTTCTCAAAATGGTCGCGAGTTTCATACTGCTTCCTTCCGCCAGAATCAATGGACATGTGTCCATAATACGCCGGGCGACTGGAATACGTTTCGCCAGTTCGAGACTGATTTGCATTGGGTGGCTATAATCTTGAGTGAGCTTGTAGCAAGCCGGCCGCGTAAATCAATCCACGCGGTATCTACGTGTGCATTTTCACTACAGCATTACATTCAGAAGAAGGTCCATGGCAGAGAAACGCGATTACTATGAGGTACTTGGTGTGTCCAAAACCGCTTCACAGGCGGAAATCAAAAAGGGATACCGTGCCAAGGCCAAACAGTACCACCCCGATATCAACAAGGAAGAGGACTCCGAGCATCGCTTCAAGGAAGTGAACGAGGCGTATGAAGTGCTCAGCAACGAGGAAACTCGTGCCGCGTACGATCGCTTCGGTCACGCTGGTGTCAACGGAAATGGTGGTGGGTTCGGTGGCGATCCGTTCGGCGGATTCGGCGCCCAGGGCTCACCATTCGGCGACATCTTTGAAACGTTCTTCGGCGGCGGCATGGGCGGACAACAGGGCCGGGCCCGTGCTCCACAGCGCGGCGCCGATATCCAGGTCTCCGTCAATCTCTCCTTCGAAGAAGCCGTGTTCGGCACCGAGAAGGAAATCGAGGTTGATCGCCTCGAAAAATGCGAAACCTGTAACGGTAGCCGCATGAAGGATGGCGCTACACCACAGACATGTTCTGCATGTAGCGGTACCGGTGAAGTCCGACGCGTACAGCAAACGATCCTCGGTCAGTTCATGACCAGTGGACCGTGCCCAACCTGTGAGGGCGAGGGCGTGCTCATCACCGATCCATGCACCAGCTGCCGCGGTAAGGGACGCACCCGCAAGTACACGAAGCTCAGCGTCAACATCCCGGCCGGTATCGACGATGGCCAGACCATCCGCATGACCGGGCAGGGCGAAGCAGCTCCCACACAGGGAGCCGCCAATGGCGACCTCTTCGTGAAAGTCCGTGTCCAGAGTCACAAGTACTTCGAGCGCCGCAACCGCTCCATCCACAGTACCGTCGGCATCAACGTCGCCCAGGCAGCGCTTGGCGACGACATTGAAATAGACACGCTCGACGGCCCGGTGGTCTTCACCATCCCGGCTGGTACCCAGAGTGGCCAGCAGTTCCGCCTGCGCGGCAAGGGCGTGCCCGATCTCCGCGGCGGCGAACGTGGCGATCAACTGGTAACAGTGGAAGTCATCATCCCGAAGAAGCTCAGCAAGGAGCAATCCGAACTCTTCGAACAACTGAGCACCAGCCTCGGCAAGGAAGTCACTCCTCAGCCGAAAGGCAAGGGCTTCTTCGACCGCGTGAAAGACGCCATGGGCGTTTAGTATCCGATCACTCAACCGCCGGGCACTACTGCCCGGCGGTTGCCGTTTTTCGGTAGGCGGCGTACCATAGATGCACATAAACCTTCGGGGTTTGGTGAGATCGTCGAGTAATGACGATCAAGTCCTGACCGGCGGTATAGCCCGCAAGCGTACGTGATGCACAAGCGCATGATCCGGTGTAACTCCGGAGCCGACGGTATAGTCCGGATGGGAGAAGGTGAGCAGAGCGCATGAGCAGGCACGGTTTCCGTGCATGTCTGTGTAGCCTCCACTCCGCAACATGTTCATCCCGATGGCTTCTGGCCTCGGGATTTTTCGTGTCCCGAGTGATTCTCTACCAGGGGCTACGGGAGGGTTGCCGAACATTTCGGGCGCAAGCCCGGATTTCTTGGCGCACTCCCGACCTCACTCGTGGGTTGGCACATGATTCGCTCAATCGCAGCACGCATAGTCCAGATCGCCGCCACATTGTGGTTGGCGTCTTCTGCCGTGTTCGTATTGATCCACCTGTCCGGAGATCCCACCCAGGGCTTTCTCCCGCCCGGAGTCTCCCCGGAGTTACGCGAGAATATGCGCAGCCAGCTCGGACTCAATGATCCGCTCTGGCAACAATATCTCCAGTTCATTCAGCGTGGCTTCCTGCTCGATTTCGGTGACAGCTGGCGAGACAACCAGCCCGCGCTGGACGCTGTTCTCGCACGAGTTCCTGCCACATTCCAACTCGCCACCGT
>CAZYDY010000010.1:0-14005 GCA_964646245.1 uncultured Sphaerobacteraceae bacterium | reverse complement strand
CGACTTTATGCCCACGGGCTCAGCTTCACAGATTGGCACACCAAACGCGACCATGCCATCGCCAGCCTCACCTTCCGCAACGGCGTCATTGCCCACTGCGAGGCGAGCTGGGCGCACAGCGCCTTCCGCACATCGCTGGAAGTCGCCGGCAGCAAGGGCGTGATTCGCCACAATTCCTTTGATTCCTCTACGCTGACGTTCGAGCCGAGCACTGACATCGAGTACGAAGGAATCGGGCAGCAAAGCAAGCAGTTCACCCGCATGCGACCAACCAACGAACCACCCCACTTGCGGGAACTGTTGGTGTTTATTGATTGCCTCCGCACCGGCAAGCCGGTTCCTGTGGATGGAGACGAGGCCACGCGTACGCTGATTGTTGCCAACGCCGTACTCGACTCCATGCGGGAAGATCGACCGATCTACTTCAATGAAGATGGCACGGTCAAAAGCGCCTAGCCGCCGGAAAGGATGTTGATATGACAAATACCAAAACCGTGAAGGTGGCAATGCTCAGCTTTGCCCACAGTCATGCAGTCGGATACGCAACAGTGCTCTCGCACCTGCCAGATGTCGAGATCACCGTGATCGCCGACGAGAATGAAGAACGCGGCAAGGGTGCGGCAGACCAATTCGGCACTCAATGGGTCGCAACGGTCGACGAAGCGCTCGCGATGGATGTCGACTGCGTTGTTATCTGCAGCGAGAACGTTCACCACAAGCCGATGACGGTCGCAGCCGCCAAGGCTGGCAAGCATGTATTGTGCGAAAAGCCGCTGGCAACAACAGTCGAGGATGCCAAGGAAATGATCGCGGCCTGTGACGAGGCCGGCGTGCAATTGATGACCGCCTTCCCGGTGCGATTCAACGCCAGCATCCAGGCGCTGAAGCAGGCTGTTCACAACCCGATGTTCGGTGAGACGCTGACCATCGCTGCCCGCAACCCTGGCACCTGCCCGCACGACTGGTTTGTGGATCCGGCGCTCTCCGGTGGTGGTGCGGTTATCGACCACACCGTGCACGTCGTGGATGTGCTCCGCTACATCTACGGCGAGGAAGTCACCCAGGTCTATGCCGAGAGCGGCAATCGCCTCTACGGTTACGAGGGCGATGACACCGGCCTGCTGATGTTCCGCCTCAGCAACGGCGTGCCCGTCAGCCTTGATACCAGCTGGAGCCGACCGAGCAACTGGCCGATCTGGGGCGGCGTGACTTTGGATGTAATCGGCGAGTTCGGTGTGCTTTTCGCCGACGCCTTTAACGATACCTACGAGATGGCAGAAACGACCGGTCCAAGCTTTACCTGGAACGCCAACGAGTTCAGCGGCGATCCGGAGATGGTAGCCAGCTTCATTGATGCCGTGCGGAACGGTACCGATGTGCCAGTAACGGGCATCGATGGATTGCGTGCACTGGAAGTCGCCCTCGCGGCGATGAAGAGCGCCGAAAGCCACAAGGTGGAGCCGGTAACGCAGGCGTAAATCCCGACAATATTCTCGTGACTATCTATGGGGAGGTGGCTTGAGCCATCTCCCCATGTTCGTTCGTCTTTCCTGTTCAACGACCCAGCCGTATACTTCTCTCCAAGCTACATAAATGAATTGATCGGGAGTTTTCATGGGTCAGGAACGCAAGGGGTCGGTCGAAGCATTTGAAAATATCTGGCAGAATTATTTGCGTGAAGCCGATGAGCCCGAGTTCAATGCGCAGCAACTCCTTTTCGCGGAACGAAAGAACGAGGCGCTAAAAGAGATCCTTCCGCCCGCACCGGCCCGCGTACTGGAATGTGGAAGCGGGAGCGGCGAGACATCCGCATGGATGGCCGCTAACGGGTATGACGTTGTGCTGCTTGACGCTTCGCCATCGGCCCTGGCATTCGCTGAAAAGCGATTCCAGCGTGAAGGTGTCAAGGGTGAATTCATACTCGGGAATGTCTACGACCTTCCCTTCGACGACGAAAGCTTCGATATCGTAACCAGCTTTGGCCTCCTGGAACACTTTGAAGATGTAGACGTTGTCATCGCCGAGATGGCACGGGTGACGCGTCCGGGTGGGATGGTCTTCGCCGATATTGTGATCGATCGGTTTAGCGTTCAAACCATCGGGAATGTCTTCAATGCTGCGGTAAGACTTATCTACTTCACGCTCAACGGCAAGCCGGCAGAAGGGGTACGCGAAGCGAAGGCACTCTTCAAACCTGACTTTTACGAGAATACATACTCGCCAAACGCATACACCGCGTTTATGGAACAAGCCGGGCTGAGAGGCGTTCAGTTCAGGGGGAACCGTCCATTCCCGGGCCTCACGCTACCGGGATTCGCCGAGAAGCTCTACGTGAGGCTTGTGCGCACCATGATGCCCTTGTGGCGGAAGTTCGATAGCAGCGGCTCCGAATTTGCCCTCAGGTTCGGCGCTGGCTGGTGGGCATGGGGCAAGAAAGTACGCATAAAATAACTCTTGGTCCACTGTTGCGGATCACGATTATTTCCTCTATTATCATATCCGACTATATTAGTCGGATATGATAATAGAGGATTGCGTATGGCCAGCTCAGTCAAAATCACCCGTCGCGCTGTCAGTGGATCAGCGTTCGTGGCTCCATTCGTTGGCTCATTTGCGGCAAGGGCGACCACGCCAGAAGCATCCCCAGAGGGCGATTTCCGCATCGTTACGGACGTTTACGGCGATGTTGAGGTCCCGGGTAATCCCCAACGGGTGATTGTGCTGGATGGCCCACAGCTGGATGCATGCCTTGCGGTTGGTGTGAAACCGATCGGCGCAGTAACCGGTTTTGCGGGAGCAGACTTTCCCGTGTACCTGGGTGATGCCACCGCCGGAATCGAGAACATCGGCACTATTTCAGAACCAAACCTCGAACAGATTATTTCCCTCGAGCCGGATCTCATTCTCGGTTCAAACCTGCGCAATGAAGATATTCACAGCACGCTGACGGAGATTGCGCCGACTGTTTTCAGTGAAGCCGTGAGCGATGACTGGCACGGCAATTTCCAACTCTTCACCAATGCGCTCAACAAGCAGCAGGAAGCCGAGGAAGTTGCAGATGCATACAACACGCGCCTGGAAGAGTTCCGCGCAGCTACCGAGGGCGATCGCCAAGACTGGGTGATTTCGGTCGTACGGTTCCTTTCCGATCACGTGCGACTCTACAACGACACGTCGTTCATCGGTACCATCCTCGCGGGCGCCGGCCTCACTCGACCCGAAAGCCAGACTGGCCCGGATCCAGACCGAGGTATCTTCACGATCATTTCTCCTGAACTCATCCACCTCGCCGATGGAACGCACATTTTCACCTGCGCGTACGGAGAAGTAACTGAATCCACCGCTTCGGACTACGTGAATTCCCCGCTATGGAATTCGCTAGAAGCTGTAACGAACAACCAGGTTTACTGGGTAGATGACGACTTCTGGATGGTTGCCATTGGGTATATCGCGGCAAACAAGGTTGTGGACGACCTCTTTACCTACCTCGTTGATGAAGAGCCTGGCGAAGCGATTCCGCTTTAGAAATCAGGTCGATTCCGGGTTTCGACTTCAGACGTCACCTTCTTTCAATGTAGGAGCGTTTTTCGCGCACTTAGCGGTGTGGATCGAGGCGGAACTTTGTTCAGCATAATCCCCAATTTTCCCCTCTGCTATGCTAGGCTTCCCTTTAGTTACTTTGGATACCAATGTAAAGTCTTGGTTGGTTCCATAGAAGGTGTTCCGCCACAAAAACATCTCAATATTTCGAGAGGAAATAGAAACTATGACTACGCCATCAGGTCCGTTCCGGCAGTTAACCGGACAACTTCGCGCCAATAAAATCGATCGCAGAACGTTCATGCAGGCGTCCGCTGCACTGGGTGTTGCCAGCAGCTTCGCGGCAGTGGTCGCCAACACGGTCGGTGCCCAGGATGCTACTCCGGCGACATCGCCAGGGAGTGCTCCGGAAGGTCGCCCGGCAACAGGTACTGAAAACCAGGAACGTGGCGCAGGTGGAGAACTCCGCCTTCTGTCCTACCAGGCGGCAGGTGTACTCGCGGCTCACAGCGGTCAGGGAGGGAAGGATTTTTACCCCGCCGCCCTGGTGTCAGAATCACCACTCATTTACAACGCCTCGGGCGAACTGCTGCCGAACCTGGTTGTAGAAGTACCTTCCATCGAGAACGGCCTGCTCAGCGAGGATCTCCTCACTGCCACCTTCACCTTCTTGCCAGACCTGACCTGGAGTGACGGTGAACCAGTGACGGCAAATGATCTGGTGTTCACGTGGCAGTGGGTCACCAATCAGGACAACGCCTCTGTCAACATAGGTATCTGGGAGACCATTGAATCGATCACTGCTGAAGACGACAAAACCGCAGTTGTGACGTTCAAGAGCGCCCGGGTGAACTGGTTCGATCCGTTCGTGAGTGTCTCTGAAGGTGCCCTTTATCCAGCGCACGCCTTCGATAACGATCCAACAAACAGGAACGAGGCCTTCCTCTCCAATCCAATCGGTACCGGACCATACGTCGTCGAGTCATTTACACCGAACGATGAAGCTCGCTTCATTCCAAACGAGAACTACCGCGAACCCAACAAGCCATACTTCTCCCGGGTTCACCTCAAGGGTGGTGGCGATGCTATCGGAACCGGGCGAGCTGTCGTGCAAACCGGTGAAGCAGACTACGCCTGGAACGTGCAGGCGGAGCCTGAACTGATCCAGGAAATCAATAGCAATGGCGAGTACGGCCAGCTGGTTGGTGCGCAGACAACCAACGTCGAGATCATCTATCTCAACTTCTCTGATCCCAATACGGAAGTCGATGGGCAGCGATCACACAAGGACACTCCGCACCCTGTGTTGACCGATCCGGCAGTGCGTGAAGCAATCAGCCTCGGCATTGATCGCGCGCTTATTGCCCGTGAGTTCTACGGTGAGGAAGAGTCCGCCACGCCAAACGTTCTCGCCGGAAACGACGTCTTCAAGTCTCCCAACACCTCATGGACCTTCGACCTGGAGAAGGCTGCCCAGGTCCTCGAAGACGGTGGCTGGATCCTGGATGGCGATGTCCGCAAGAAGGATGACGTGGAACTCTCGCTGAACTACGTTGCGGCGGTCAACTCGGTGCGCCAGAAGACGCAGGCTGTAGTGAAGAGTTCACTGGAATCGATCGGGTTCAGAATTGAGCTGGACCAGGTCGATAGCTCGGTCTTCTTCGACAACAGTGCCGGTAATGAGCAAAACACCAGCCACTTCTATAACGACATGATGATGTGGTCCAACGGCTCTGGCTCGGCGATTTCGCCAGGATTCATGCTCAGTTGGTATACCGGCCCGAACGGAGAGAATATCGCGCAGCAGGAAAATGACTGGACGGGTCAGAACTTCCAGCGGTACCAGAACCCGGAGTTCGACGCGCTTTACGAACAGCTGCTCGTGGCCACGACACAGGAAGAAGCAGTCGACCTGATGATCTCGTTGAACGACATGGTCATTCAGGATAACGCCGTTGTGCCACTGGTCGCACGCATCTTCTACTACGGCATTTCAAACCGGTTGAATCGAACCAATATGGACCTGGAGAATAACTGGGTTGGTCCATATGACAACATCGCCAACTGGAACGAAATTCAGGATTAATCCCTCGTAGCGTAATCCTGGTAGAGAGAACGGGGCTGGATCAATATCCGGCCCCGTTTTTCTATCGTTAATTCGACTGGACCGGTTGCCGTCACGCTTCCCTTGGCAGTGCGCGCCATTCATCGGCGAGGAGATCGAAGGCGAGCATGTTTCCGAGTCCACCATCAACGGTGTGGTTCCAGCATACCCGGCCAACTTCGGTGTACCCCTGCTTACGCAATGCAGCAGCGCTGCGGGTATTTTGGAATAGCACGAAGCTGGTAAGCATGTGCAAACCAAGGACATCGAACGTGTACTCGAACAGCAGGTGCTTGGCCTCGGAGCCGTATCCCTTACCCCTGTACTCCGGTTTGTAGAAGTGCGAGCCCGATTCTGCAGTGCGATGAACGTAATCAATATCCATCAAACCAACAGAACCAATCGGTTCATCGTTCTCGCGCAGGCACACTTCAAACCAGAGTGTGGAGGGAAAATCTTCATCAGCGCTGCTGCTTATAAAGCTCTCCCACTTCGCCAAAGACGTAAGGTCACGGCCCACATCGTAGAAGGTTTCGGTTTCCAGGCGATTCCCCTCAACGTAGTATTTCGCATCCTTCTTGTCTTGTGGCCGCAAGTACACGCGCGGACCCACCATCACAGCCTGCTTCGGCGGATCACCGTCCAGGGTGACCTTCGCCGGAACTGGTCGAACCTCGCCATTGCCAGATGTCGGCGCGACTGTCTCCATCGGGTGACCGATTCGCTCGATCCAGGCGTCGCTGAGATACGCGAGCAATAGCTTGTCGACTCGCTGGCCGTTCATCTCAAGCATCTCCCGCCAGCGCGCAGTTTGAACAAACCCACCGGAGAGGAGCGCATCGATTGCTACCTGGTTGTTCGCGCCAATATGGACATCAGCCCGTGGCACGAAGTTCTCATCTACCTGCCAGCGAGCGACAAGGCTAATGGCTTCCGTAAGCCATTGTTGCCCCCGTTCACCGTACAGAACGTCCACGTATGGATACAGGCTTACGCCGACCTGACCGACATAGGTTGAGATATTACCAACAACTACATCGTCTGATTTACGGACGATAGCCAGGTGGCCCTTGTTGTTGCCGCCATCTTTTGGAAGCTCTTCCTTGATCCACTTCTCAATCGCTTCCGGCGATTTCGGAAAGACGGAAGATCGCCAGCTCATGGCGTTCTTTTCATCTCCCGGCATAAACGTGCGAATGTAAATCTGCTCACCTACCAGGAATGTTTGGCCATCCCAGCCAGTGCCGGGCGTTTGTGTTGATGCTTTTGGTTCTTTCAACGTTGTCATCTTTAATTCACCTCTCCCGCGAGGTCACCGGCATCCTGAACGGTGGCTCGTGGCATTGCGCGCCACTCGTCCGCCATCAGTTCATAGGTGCCGAAGTTCTCGTATCCGCCCCGTGTGGCGACGAGCCATGGCTCGACCCCCACATCGCGGTATCCCTGTTTGCGCAGCGCCGCGGCACTGCGCGTGTTGCCGTACATCACCCAGCTTTGCAGGGAATGTAGGCCGAGCGTGTTGAAGGCGTAATCGAACAGCAAATGCTTCGCCTCTGTGCCGTACCCCTTGCTGCGGTATTCCACGTTGTGGAACTCGCTTTCGGATTCGGCAAATCGGTGAACGTAATCGATACCATCGATACCCACCGCACCGATGCATTCATCGTTCTCACGCAGGCAAACGGCAAACCTTACCCAGGTTTGCGGCTCGCTTTCGCCCAGTTTCTCGAACCACTTCTCCAGGCTGGTTTGAGACACAACACCCCTGCCAGAACTCCAGAATGGCTCGGTCTCCCGGCGGGCCCACTGCATGATCTCCACCGCGTCCGCCTTTTGCAGCGGTCGCAGGTAAACACGAGGCCCCACACGCACGGCGTTTGGTGGGAGCTTGTCGCCCTCCACTTCAACCGGTGCGATTACCGGTCGGGGCTGGCCAGTGCCGGAGCGTGGCTTCACATCTTCGAACGGATCACCCAGGGTCTTTACCCAATCCTTGTTCGGATAGGAAACCATGTGCCTGTCGAGGAATTGACCCTGATGCTTGTAGGCTTCCCTGAATGTGCTGGAGATGCGAGCGCCGATGTCTTGCAGCATCTTCAGCACGACCTGCTGGTTATCCGGCACAAGGTCCGCATGCGCGATAACTCGCTGCTGCTCATCCACTGCCCACTGCAGGGCCATGCAATACGCTTCACCGAGCCATACGTGCCCCTGTTCCCCGAAGAGTGGATCGATATAGCCCGTGAACCAAACGTTGTGCTTCCAGCTGTGGCGCTCCAGCGATCCGACTATTCGATCGTCACTCTTGCGGATGATCAGCAGGTGAAGTTCGTCTTCATCCTTGAGATCTTCTTCAATCCAGGATTCCGTTGCGGATGTCGACCGGCGAATCATGCCCTGTCGCCAGCTGGCGGCGTACTCGGCATCATCTTCCCCGACGGTACGAAGGTAGATGTGCTCACCTACCAGCCACGACTGCTTCTCGTGGCCGGTACCTGGTGCTGGCTTGGTGTCTTTGTTCTTCTCTTCTGTTGCTTCGCTCATTGTCCTGATCGCTTCTAGTCGCCAATCGCGGTCGCGGAGACCGGATGAGTCAACGTTTCGTGACGAGTTTCGCTCTTGCCGTGTAGCTGTGTACCGAAAGCGATAATCGTATTACCGATAAGTTGTCGCACGCCGGCTACCGTAAAGGCGTGTCGTGCACGGTACGCTTCCTGGCGTACCTGGAGCTGCCTGTGGGCAATTTCCGATTGTGTGATTAATCGTGTGTTCAACGTCATTTCCCCTCTGAAATAACTGCGCTCGAAATTCCTGATCGATGGCAGCATGTGCCCGGCATTGGGCACGACGATAGTTGGCTTGGCTGTTTCAAAAATCACGGTTGATCCTTCTGTTTTGCAAGAGATTTGGGATACGTTAGGCACGCATCCAAAGTCCGGTAATCAACTTCATGGTCAGGTTCCCTTTCTCGCAGAAACCGCCACCCGTGACAGCTTCCACTAACGCCCTCACCGCTTGAGGGGCAGATATCCACACCGTTATTCCATGGGAATTCGCCGCATGCAGCGGAAAATTGGCACACTTCAAGGAAGGTATGACGATATCTAGATTGTCAAAATACTTATGGAATGCTCGCTGCGCAGCAGCAAGTTCCGATTGCGTTCTTTGGCGCTAGGCCTGCAGGCCGGCGCCGAAAGGTAGCGTTGCGATCATCATGTTGTGCTCCTCTCAGGCTGATGCCTTATGCATCATCCGGTAAAGATTCCGGCCGGGGTGGCAAGGAATCCTGCGTCAATCGGATACCGCGAGCGATGCGGCAGAAGCGAGGCGTTCTCGTTCTCTGAACGTGCTCCGATTCGTAGTTTACATGAATTATTTTGAATTACTACCCCCACCACCGGGAAGAAATCAACCAGCGATGATCGATGGGCTCCATGCCGGTGCCGTAGGTATCCATCCAGTGCTGATAAATAATCTTGGTAACAGGAGCCGCATACGTTACACCCTCACCAACGTTTTCCAGCATGACGATACTGGCAATGTCCGCCTCGCCATATTCGCCCGGGAAGGGTGCATATGCGGCGAACCAACTGTGAGGACGATTGCCTTCACCGGCACGGTCGTTTTGAGCCGTACCTGTTTTGCCACTGATGGAGAATGGGAAGTCCCCAAAGAGACGAGACGTACCGTATCCGTATGGATCTGTGGTTTGGGCGCGCAAGGCGTTTTGGATCCAGACAACCTGCTGATCGGAAAGCGGCAGTTCATTCTTCACCTGGCGTTCGCCAACCTGCACCGGATCCTCGCCCGGAGCCTGTGTTTTATCGACAACATATGGCGTGAGCACATATCCACCGTTGGCAATGGCGGCGTAGGCCACAGCCATCTGCAGCGGAGTTCCCTCCATGAAGCCCTGCCCGATGGAGAGCTGAATGTTATCGCCCGTGGCCCAGCCATCGTCCATGTTTTCGCGCTTCCATTCCGGATCCGGAATCACGCCGGCGGTCCCACTTGGGTAGTACGGCATGCTCACCGGCTGACCAAGGCCAAATGCGCGGGACATGTTCGGGAGTGCGTATGGATCAACACGATCCATATCTGCGCCGATTCCGTAGAACACGGTATTGCAGCTGTTTACCAAGGCCTGGTGGAGCGTGAGTGTTCCCTGGGCAGTTACGTTATTCTCCACTACCCAGTCGGCCCAACTCTCGTCTCCAAGGGAGTAAACAGCCGGGCAGTCGACCAGGGTTTCGTTGGTATACCCAAGTGTTTCCATGGCGCCTGCTGTAGTAATGACCTTGAAAATAGACCCCGTTGGCAATGGCTGGCTAACTGCACGATTCAGCCACGCGAGCATGACATTATCGTTGAGGTTAAACGCATCTTCCTCGCTGAAGTTCTGGGTGATGAAGCCGTTAGGGTCGAAACTCGGATGGCTCACCATCGCCCGGACCGCTCCTGATTCCGGATCGAGCACAACCACCGCTCCGCGTTCGCCGATGGTGACTTTTTCGCCGTTTTCACCGTCGATTTCGCGTTCCGCAGTGTACAGGGCTTCGTCTACTGCCACCTGAAATTCCGCATCTACGGTGAGATACACGTCCAGGGGTGGCTGCCCCTCGGCGGTTGCGATTTCCGCTCGCTTGGCTCGAGTAGTGCATTCAACTGCGGAGAGTGTGCCGCCCGGCTTGCCGGTGAGGATGTCGTTCGCACCGGCCTCAACCCCACCTCGTCCAATGAGTTGCCCTTCGACAATAGATTCGTCCCCGCTTATATCTTCGGCGGTCGCCAAAGTTACATACCCAACAAGGTGCACGGAAGCAGCGCCATAGGGGTAATGGCGCTGGGTTGCCGGGTGCACGGTGACACCGTTGAAATCGCTAAATGCGTTCAGCAGGTTAATCTCCTCCGAGGCTGGCATGTCCTTAAGCGCAACCGGCCAGGATGCGTTCGGGGAAGCGTTGACTCGTCGCTCAATTTCCCCTTGATCCATGTCCAGCACGCGCGCGAGTTCTGCATACAGGGTTCCCGGGTCGGTGACATTGGCGGGCACAACACTGACGCGGGAAACAGCGAGATCTTCCGCGAAGACCCGTCCTTCACTATCGAAGATACGGCCGCGCTGGAAACTCTCTCCCGTCCACGCGACACAGCCATTGCCACCCAGCTCGGTGAAGATCATGTACGGGCTCCACACCACACGCCATCCCTGGCTCTCCTGCATCATCTGGAGATCCATCTGCTGGTTCAGTGTGCCCACCAGGCCGCTTTCGTAGGTGACATCCACCTCAACGGTCCCTTGTTCGCTCACTTCGCCTACCAGGCGCGCATTGATGTTGTTGATGCCGGAAACGCGCTGAATATCCTCGTACTTGCTCACGAATGCGCTCTCGGTCATGTTGTCCCGCGTGGCGGCCGAGGTGAGCTGGTACATGCCTGCGTAGTCTTCGTTCATCCAGAGTGTGATCCACTCGGTGGCGAGCTCGTTCGGATACTCCAGGCTTACCGGAGTTGGAGATGGAATGGGAGTTACCGTGGGTGCCTGCATCTCCTCCGGGGTTGGGGTAATGAGGGCGAGGGTACGATTCTCATCGGAGCCTCCTCCAAGGGAGATGCCGTTCTGCATGAGCACACCGGTAGCCGCCACCAGCGCGATGAGCAGAATGCTGGCAAACATCCAGGGCCATTTCGGTGGTTTTCGAGGAACTGAATACGGCGAGGCAGAATTGAAGGTATATGACACTATGCGATGTTCCTGCTGTGATGCTGTGTTGCAATGGCGCAATCCACTTTGTACGTACATCGTAGCAAAATCAGGGATGGAGTGTCGCTTCTCGCCCAAAGATATCGACAGCGATTGTTCCGATGCGACCGGCAATCAACGCCTGTGGATTTGTAATCAGGCACGCTCGTACCGCCTCTTCATCAGCGGGAGCAAGGGCAAGGTCGGCAATGCGAAAATCAACGATTTCGCCATCTGCATTGAGTTCGAAGTTTCCAGGCTGCACCACAGGATCCCGCAGGAACGCATGCGGTGAATCTCGCAGTCGCAAACGTGTTGTCTGGATGGCGGGGTTACCACGATCGGCGAGAATCCAGCGGCGATCCAACGAGTTCGCCGCCGCACCGGTAGTACCACTGCCACAAAAGAAATCGGCCACAGTGCCACCTGGTGGACACAGCGCCGTTATCAAACGCTCCAGCAACTTTTGTGGCTTCTGGGTGTCATACCCCACCCCTTCGTGGGCATTACCGCGGACAATCGAGATGTCGACAAAGACATCATCCTGCACCTTGCGTTCGGTATCGAAATCAAAGAGCACATCGTCATCCAGCAGTTCACGTCCGAGATCGCGTCGCTTCGCAGTAATTCGCCGCTGGATCAATTTGTCCGACCGGTGTTTCACCGATCCGTAGAGCACCTTGTTCCCGGTGAGGTCTCTCTGGAAACGAGTCCGGTACTCGCTCGGCTGGTTGTGAACCGGTTGGAAGAACCAGTTTTCGGTAGCTCCATAGATCAGCAAGGTGTCGTGATTCTGGGGAAACCGGCGGCGGGAATTACTCATTTTGCCATAGCGCCAGATCACTTCGTTGATGAGCCGGTCTGCGCCGAAAATCGCATCCATGGCCAGCTTCACGTAGTGGCTGCTGTGGTTGTCCAGATGCACGCAGATGCTACCTGTTGGTTTCAGCAGTGGCTTCATGGCCATGAGCCTCGGCACAAGAAATTCAAGGTAACCGCTCATTCCGTTCTTCCAGGTGTCTGTGTATGCCGGGCGGCTGATGGTGTGGCCAGGCAGCTTAATCTGCTGGTGGTAGGACGCATTGGAGGCAAACGGCGGATCTATGTAGAGAAAATCGATGCTGCCTGGAGGGATCATTGAGATCGCATTCAGGTTATCCATGTGCAGGATGTGGTTTCTGGACAGGTCGATCATCCCTGCAGGAGTCTCCCTCGAAGAGACCGGAGGCGTACTCCGTAACAAATCACTCAAAGTGACCAAAATATCCTGCACACAACCTCCCTTTACCGACTACAATTACCGACGCTATCAATGATTTTCGCATGAGAGGTGCCTATGTCCCAGCGCGATCCAAACAAACCACCCACAGTAAACGTGGATGTTCGCGTGCTGATCCCGATGGTAGGCATTCTTTTAGCCCCCTTTATCGGGTTCTTGTTCGATCCGAATTTCGGACTCGGCATGCTGGTGATTTGTCTTGGAGTGGTTGGGTGGATGACATGGGGAATTGCCCAACAGGCTCCTCCGCCACAAGCACGTACGCTGCGCTTCGGTGCCATTCTCAATGGCGTCATGGCAGTAGCCGCACTTCTGCTCTTGCTCGCCCGCCTGTAAATTCACCCTGAAATTTTTGCCCGGATCAACGATACTGTACCAATTGTTAACGTTTTATTAAATGACTGGCTCGACGCGTGAATATAGAAGCTTTCTCAATTTGGTCGGAACTGAATACGCTCAGTGATGCCGGGATATCCCTGCGCACCGTCGTCATCAGGCTGGGGCTGGCAACCCTGCTGGGTATCGCTATTGGTATTGAGCGCGCCCGCCGCGAGCAATCGGCAGGTATGCGCACATATGGCGTCGTGAGTATGGCGAGTTCTCTCATCATGATCGTTTCGATCTATGGCGTGCCGAACATGGGCGGCCCGGAACATGACACCAGTCGTATCGCTGCCCAGGTAGTAAGCGGTATCGGTTTCCTGGGCGCAGGTGTCATCTTTATGCGCCGGAATGTGGTTCATGGCCTTACAACTGCTGCGCTGCTCTGGGCTGCTTCGGGCGTTGGCCTTGCCGTTGGTGGTGGATTACTTGTTACGGGATCCATTGCCACCGGTTTCCTGTTGCTCATCACTGGCGGGTTGTTGCCAGTTAAGCGAGCGCTGTTCCATACCGAATCCACCGAGCATCGGGTGCGGTTACATCTGACAGACACATCCAGCGTAATTCGAGATATCCGCGAGATGGCACTGGGCGAACCCGGGTTCACCCTCACCTCCCTGGATCTCGAATCCACTGTGGATAAAAAGAAGACGGTACTTGAGATACGCCTGCGCGTTGAAGACCCTGATGACGCGATCGCCGTTGTTGGCAAGCTTGAGCAGCTACCAGGCGTAGATCGCGTTGGCTGGCACGTCGGACAGCTGGATTAACGTCTCTTAAGAGTCATCTCAATACCAGGATTCCCGGTGCCGTAGTAGCCGGGATGAAACCCTGTGCGTTCGAATCCGAGTTTGGAATACAGGCTCTGCGCACCGGTATTATGTTCCTGCACCATAAGCACAACGGGAAGATCGGGCTTCTGGCCAATCACCGTGTTCATCAACACCCGGCCTATGCC
>CAZYDY010000009.1:10248-14127 GCA_964646245.1 uncultured Sphaerobacteraceae bacterium | reverse complement strand
CCAAGGCCTGATCCAGCATGTCCTGTCGCATACGATCAAACTCGTTGTTACGTAGATTCCGTAACATCTCAATCAGGACTTCCGATCGCGATCCCACCAGCTGAATGGCGACAATTCCATACAGGTCCATCACGGTCGTTGTGCGGAACCACTCTTCAATAGTCGCGACCCAGGAATCCCGCGTCCGATGCCCGAGTATCAGCTCAAACAATCCGAGGATAATTTGCTCATCCTCGTTCTCGATATAGCGCTCCACCAGGATGGGGATCAAATCATCCTGCAACTCAGTGAGATTGCGTAAGCCTTCAGCAATCACATCACTTCTGCCCATCCCCCAGCTCACGACCCCAAATATGGGAGCCAGGTTGCCATGACTTGCCAGTAGCTTAATAGCCGTGGTGATTGGTTCACCCGAGAAGGTGAACTGCGGATCCAGCAGGAATCGGGCAGAGTAGCTCGCCGCCAGGTCTGGGTCGAGGTCGTTCAGGGCCACCAATCCGGCAGCACGCAGATCGCCACAGACTTCCATCGGACCATCCATCTCATACGTGAGAATTGCCTGCTGAAACAGCACCGAATCTTCTGGTGAACCTATCGATTTCAATGCCCGTACAAGCGCTGCCCGGATAAACCCACCGCCATCGCGACGATTCGGCTGCGCCTGGCACCAGGCATATTTTGCCAGCAGGTCGTCTCTCAGTGCCGGCGATCCTTCTTCGCTCAACACATCTATCGCATACCGAACGATCTCCAGGTCACGAGATGAGTTCAGCATCATCACAGCGGCATCGATCCGATCCTCCCCCGAGAGGGATTCGACCTGGTTGCGTACTTCACGGATCGATTGTCTGTGTGTATTCGCCATGTTGATCCTGTCTGGCAAAGGTCCATGTACCATGTAGGGCAGGAGGTATCGAAATGCGGAAATTCTTCACAGATCGTACACCACCGGATCGCAACAGGCTCGCGACGATCTACGATTCCCATGCACCAACCTGGCTGCAACGTGAGAGTAGGGCGGAAACCCGTCTCGCGAGCGAACGGTGGCGGAATGACCTGATATCAGCGCTAAAAGGCGATGTGCTGGAAATCGGTCTCGCCGCTGGGGATACGCTCAAGCGCCTGAAACAATACGATCATACGGTAACATCCTTTACCGGCATTGATATCAGTCCGGGGATGATTGAGCAGGCGAGGCGTGCTGCTCCCGATCTCGGTATCCCTGTTTCCCTCCAGGTAGCCGATGCTGAGGACCTCGGTATGTATGCAGACGATTCCTTCGATACGGTCACGGCCAGCCTGGTTTTCTGCACGATCCCTGACGTTCCGAAGGCACTGGGCGAGATCCAGAGGGTGTTGCGTCCAGAGGGCCGGCTTGTGCTCATTGAGCACGTACTTTCACCGAACTGGCTCGTGGGGAACATGCAAAAGCTGGTCGCGCCGATTCAGATCCGCGCGATGGGATGTCACCTCGACCGAACGACCATTGATACGCTGCAGCAGTATGGTTTCCAGATCGAGGAGCAACGCCGTCGCATCTTTGGCGTCATGCGCTTTGTGATCGCACGTCCTCCCGCCTAGGATTTTGACCGCGGATTCAGCTTCAGCCCGGCGTGGAAGTTGCCGTTTTCCAGGGCGATGCCGTTGTTGAGACGTTCACGCAAGAATGTAACCGGATCGCTCTCGCCACATTCCTGATTCACCATGCGATCAAAACGCGCCATCAGTTGGTTCTGCTCTTCACCTGCACCCATGCGGAGTTTGTTTGAGTGATGTGTGCGGAACCCTTCGGGCACGTGGCCCATGGTATTGACCGAGAACATGCTGACCAGCGTTGACGAACTCCAGCGGAAATCTTCAGGAATGTAAAAGCGCACATCGCGTAACACCATCAATAGCTGCATCGCGAGGATATCGAACTTGTCTTGCTCCGGATGAAATCGAATTGCCTTGAGTGGTTTGCCGTGAACTGGTGAAGGCATCCCCTGCTGGATTTGTGTAACCAGGCTGCTGAGCTTCTTCAGGAACTCATCCTGTGTTTCCAGCACCATCTGCTTCGGTGCGTTGCGCTCGGCGAGATGCGTGAAAAACTCAGGTGCGCCATCAACAAGCTGGAATCCATAGTCTCGAAACTTGTCTGGCTTGAACTGTGCGCGGGATGGATTGTCGTGAATCGCCTGGTTGCGTACACGTCGCCACAGGTGCAATCGGTCCTTCCATTGCATATCAATAACGCCGCGCACCATGGCTTCATCAATCACGCTCACCGTGTCGGTTTTGGTTTCTCCAGGCGGGAACTTCACCAATCGCTTCAGGGCGTTCTCCATCGGTTTCCAGGCGCACAGAATCGCGGTGTCGTAGTCACCGGCTTCCCATTCAGAGCGTGCCTTGGCCATCTTGCGAGTGTCATCCGCCCGGGGTTCCCAATCCTTTGGTCGAACGCGTTTCTTCGGCACCGTCGGTTGCACGGGTTCTGCTGGCTGTTTCTTGTCAGGTGTCTCAGTCGGTGTGGATTTCACGCCCTGGAGGAATGGAGAAGTTGGCTCGGCCGCTTCAGAAGACCCTGGCTTTTCTTCGTCAGATTTTTGCTCAGGAGCTGGCTCCTCGTGGGCATGCACCAGACCAGCCTCGAACAGAAAGCGACTTGCTCCGTTCGTGCCGATAACGTCGCCTTCGGCGGTGAGGTCGATGCGATCCACGTCACCACCGCGTACATAGCTGAGAACCAGCTTCTCGCTGGCCCGGGTCATCGCCACGTAAAACCTGCGACGGATCGATTCCAATTCACCCTTCCGGATGCTCTCGGTATCCGGCACATCGCGATCATTCACCGCAGGGATGAACACCAGCGGCCATTGCCGCCCCTTGGATTTGAGAAAGCTTCGTACCCACACACCAGGCTCAGTGACCTGCTCATCGTTTGTGGCTTTCACGATCGGGATACCGGCATCGCGAAGCAGCGATTCGATAGGGAGTTTCATCGTTCGCTCTTGCCGCGCATGGCAGAGTACGGCGATGTCTTCTGCAGGCCTGCCTGCTTCTATTTCGCGTTTGATATGAGCCACAAGTGATTCGTCCAGCAATCGCTGTGAGCCCATCGCCTGCACTTCTATCTCTCCCGGGTGCGGCACACCGCTGGAAGGTGATTTCTCAATTCGCTCCACATTGTGGGAGATCAGCTGAACCGCCGGCCCGAGGATCGTCTGCGGAGATCGATAGTTGAGGTTGAGATGAATGGTTTCGAACTTGAGATTCTGGAACACGATCTCCGGATGCCGCAGGTAGAGTGAATGAGCGTTTCGGAATTCATAGAGCGTTTGGTCATCATCGCCCGCCAGTACAACCAGCGTTTCCGGGCCGGCAGAGTAGTAGACCAGCATCGCGTCAAGCCGGCTGATATCCTGGCACTCGTCAACCACAATCTCATCGAACTCGCCCTGTAACTTCTCACAGATTGAGCGGGAGCGGCGCAATTGCTCAACTGCCCGCGCCTTCTGGTCTTCATAGTCCATGCGACCAAGTTCGCGCATGCCGGCATCAAACTGTTCGAATACATCGAGAACTCCGCCCAGTTGAATGGAGTAATTCTCTTCGACAGGCGCTGAGTTGGGCATTCCCCAATACTCATCCAGGGATGTGCTTTCGCCCTCCCGTGGTAGTCGCAGGTATTCATCGCGCAACCAGTTGGTTTGTCGTTCTCGTTCACCACTTCGGCCAGGGTAAAACCCCTGGTTTTTGAGTGAACTGAACGTATCGATCATAGTACGCGGTACACCGTCCCAGGAAAGTACGGGAAAATCGTATCCCATGCTATTGAAGGTGCGCTTCAGTTTGCCAACATCTTCTGTTCCACCCACATTCGGAAGCTCCATTCGCTCC
>CAZYDY010000009.1:0-10148 GCA_964646245.1 uncultured Sphaerobacteraceae bacterium | reverse complement strand
GCGCGCAGAATAGCAATAGCGCCGTGTGCCGCGTGGCCGAAGCTGTGGTTTACCGCAATGTAGTCGCCTGGTTCGTCCACTGTAAACTCGACCGCCACGCCATCACCAGGGCCGACTGAAATCGTCTGCAGCCCTTCCATGATGTTCTTCGGGTTGGCGTTCCAATAGCCATGGTCGAAGATCGCACCCACTACGTGGAAGGCACTCCACACGTTCGGGCCATGATTGACCATGTAAATGCGAATCAGTTCGCCCACCGGAATATCAATCGGTTCGTCAACATACTGGCTCTGATGGCCGTTGAAGGTGACGATGTTCGGTGCGGCGGTGGCCTGGAACAGACGCTCGCCGTCCGTCACATGGATTCCGTCTGCGCCAGGCATTGTGTAAAACTCAGATTGTGAGAGGACGATCTCAGTAGCCGGCTCAAAACCGCCTTCTGCCGGATCAACAATGAGCGGCAAGTACATACCAGCGGCGATATGCACCAATGTCGGAGCGGTACCGCAGTGCACCATGTAGGCACCCGGGTACTTCAGCTCCATATCCCACTCAAATGTCTCTCCCGGCTGAACATTGGCATATCCACGCTCTGGTGCCACGCGGGCGGCGTGGAAGTCTACGGAGTGGGTCATGGGAGCGTGGTTCTCTACACGGACGTGGATTGTATCGCCCTGAACTGCGCGCAATGCCGGTCCCGGCACGGTGTCGTTGAGGGTCCATGCCGCGTACTGGACGTCGTTGCTGATCCAGACGACACGGTCAGTGAATCTGATTGTGATTTCCTTGTCACCTGGTTCAACCGGATCGAGGTACGGGTTGTAGCGCTCGAAAGGCGCAATCTCAGCTCCTGGTCCCGGGGTTGCATCTCCAGTACCTTCGGTGCTGGCATCGGAGCCAACGTAACTGCTGCCCGATTCCGGAGTACCGTGGTCATGCTGAGCGCTTGCGTTACCGAGCATTGTGGCGGCACCCAGGCCCATCCCTATGCCCGCTCCGGCGCGAAGCAGCGAGCGGCGGTCTGTGCGCTCCGGAAGTACGATATTAGCTGGTACTCGAATAATAGACATTCGTTTCCCTCTCCTAGTTACATGAGGTGAGCGACAAATCAACAAACTGAAATCGCTATACTCAAGGTAACAAGTTCCCCGCAAGATTGAGACCGCATTCCTCTGACAATATCCGAGTCATTTTGTAGGAGTTAATTCTGTATGCATCAGTCAAAGTTTGACGCGCTCACGGCAGATCATGAGGAATTCCTGATGGAATGGCGGAAATCACGCGCAGAACTGGACGCAGCCCTTGAGGGGCTTTCTCCCGGTGATCTGGAAATTCCCGGGATGACAGGAGACTGGAATGGCCGTCTTACCCTCGTGCATATCGCTCGGTGGGATGAAGTAACGACCGAAATGATCGTCCGCCGCTGGCGAGGAGTTCTCCCCGGTGTCAACGAATACGAGGACTATGAAGGATTGAACCTGGTCTGGGCGGAGATCGATGCTGACATCCCGCTCGAAGCTGCCTGGCAGCGATACCACAGCGCCCATGAGGCGATTGTGCGCACACTCACACTTATGCCAGATGAGGCTTGGGATGACTACGTGCGCGGCTGGGTGCGGGAAGCATCGCTCAATCACTATCGCCACCACGCCGAAACGACAAACCGATGGAGAGAGAGCCACGGCCTGTAGGCGCTGGCGACTCGAGGTCGCTGGAGGACGTTACTCGTACCAGCCGTTTACCGTACCGGAATCCCGGTGGATACAGCGGGCAGGTCACGCACATCGAACTCTTCATCTATCGGCAAGTCGTCCATGCGGAGACTCAAAGTCTGGCTGACACCGTCTCCGCCCATCGTGATTCCGTAGAGCGTATCGGCAATCTCGACTGTGCCACGGTTGTGGGTGATCACAATCGCCTGGGTCTCTGTTGCGAGCTTGCGCAACTCATCGCGGAATCGCACGACGTTTGCTTCATCCAGCGCGGCATCCACTTCGTCCAGCAATACGAATGGCGATGGATTCACGCGCAGGATCGCAAAGAGCAACGCCACACCGGTGAGCGATCGCTCGCCACCACTCAGCAACGCCAATCCCTGGAGTCGCTTGCCGGGCGGCTGCGCCACGATATCGACACCACCAGGTGAGCCATCGTCGTCAGCAGTGAGTACCAGTCGTGCCGATCCCCCACCAAACAGCACGGTGAACGCATGGCTGAATTCGATGCTCACCTGCTCGAATGTCTCCTCAAACCGGGTCTGCATCGTCTCATGAAGCTCGGCCAGCATCTCGCGCAGTCGGCTTGCAGCCTGCTGAACATCAGCCAACTGCTCGGTCAGGAACGCGAATCGCTCCGCTTCCTGCTCATACTCTTCGACGACGTTATCGCCGACATACCCGACCCGATGCAGGCGATTGCGCAACCGCGTGATTTCTCGCTCGGTCTCGTCATAGTCGTCTGGCAATGCAGAGAAGTCTGCTTCTTCAGTGTCCGGTAGCAGATCATCCGGTTCCTCGTAATTGAGGTCGTCGATGATGCGCTGATGAACGGAACCAAGTTCCGCGCGTACGCGCTCGAGCTGGAGTTCCCTCTGCCCAAACGACCGCTCTCGCTCCATCGTGGTTTGACGTGCGGATTCGATCTGCGCTTGCTGCGCCTGCACCTTTCTGGCGGCTTCACCCATTGCATCCGCCAGTGGCTTCCGGGCGGTATCACCACTCCCCACGGATTCAGTGAGCTGAAGCTCTTCCTTCTGGAGCCGCTCCAGTTCGTCCGTCAGTGCCAGGCGTCGACCTTCCATCTCCGCTTCGTCGTTTTGTCGGCTCTGGAGTTCTGTTTTCTGGGCGCGAAGCTGACTCTGCCACTGGTTTCGTTGCCGCTCTTCCGCCCGGGCGCGTTCTTCCAACGCTGCCAGTTGCGAGTTGGCGGTCGAAAGGGAATCGTTCTGCTCCGAGGCGGAATCCCGATGCGTTGCCAACTTCTCGGTCAGTTCAGCTTCCCGATCGCGAAGGGATTCGAGCTGCTCCTTGCTGGAGTCGATCTCGGCAGCCAGCGTACCGATCTGCTTCTCGCGGTCGTCAGATGAAATCGCAGACGCCTGCTGTTGCTGCGCCGCCGCCTCTTGCTGTTTGCGTACATCGGCAATCCAGCCTTGCAAGCGGTTACGCTGCGGGATCAATGCTTTCAACTGTGCTGATACATCAGCCCGTTGCGAGGTCAGCTCACTTCGCTGCTGCTGCAGGTCCTGAACCTTCTGATTCTCGCTGGCCACTGTGTGATCAAGATCAGCCCGCTTCTTTTCCAGCGAGGCGATTCGATCCGGAAGCTCCCGCAATTCTCGCTCCCGACTGAGCATGCCGGAATCCCGACCCTGCGAACCACCAGTGACAGAACCGCCACTGCGGGCGATTTCGCCAGCGAGCGTCACCGTGCTCCAGCCACCAGGCAGGGCATCGAGGAGTTGCCGACTCGTGGACAGGTCTTCCACCACCACGAAACGGCCGAGCAACGCGCGCACCACGTGCGCGACATCGTCATCGCTGCCGACCAGGTCGCTGGCAATGCCGTGAACGCCTGGCGCACCTTCGATTTCACGAGGCGGTGGGCGATGTCCGCCACGGCGGCGAACGGTCTCAATCGGCTGGAATGTCGCTCGTCCCGCGCGCGATTGCTTCAGCATCGAGATCGCGGCTTCGGCGTCTCTCCACTCGTCAACCACAATATCCTGCAGATGCCCACCAAGCGCAGTTTCCAGCGCACGGTCGTACTTCTCGTCGACCTTGATCAGTTCGGCAAGCGTGCCGCGAATACCGGAAAGCTTGCCGGCCGCATGCCACTGCACCACGCTGCGTGGCCCCTGGTAAAGCCCCTCGCCGGAATCATGCATTCGCTGCAGAATCTCTACGCGGTGGCTGGCCTGCGCCAGTCCCCGCTCCAATTGCGACCGCTGCTCCAGCGATTTCTTTGACGATTCGGTTGCCGATTCAATATCAGCGTGGAGTGCCGAGATTTGCTTCTCAAGCGAGACAAGCTGCTCCGCTAGCGTACTGTCCGTTTCCTCATGTTCTGCAAGTTCAGCAGAGAGCGTCTCCAGTCGAGTGGCACGCTCCTTCGATTCAGCGGTCAGGCGCTCGGTGTCCGCTGCCGATGTTTCCTTGCGCTGGATCAACAAGGCCCGCTTTTGCTGGGCATCGGCTATCTTCCGCTCCAGCTGTAAAGCTTCCCGGCTGCACTTCGCCAGTTCCTGCTCTGCTTCCTGGCGTTCACTGCGGGCCATGTTTGCGGTGGATTGATGCTCTTGCACTATTGCGCGCGCAGTCTGGATCTCTGCCTCCAGGGCTTCCATCGATGCTGTGCTGGCTCCGATCCGCGCCTCTGTCGCCTCAATCTGTTCCAACAGTGCCGCGCGAGTCGCCTCGGCATCGGTTGTTCGGCGCACCAGGGCCGCGAGGCGCTCTTCTACCAGTTCCTTCCGGTGTGAGACATCGTTCAGTTGCTGACGCAACTCACCAAGACGGGCATCATGGCGTTCGAGCTCGTTTGTGGCGTGCTGCAGGGCCTGCTCCAAACCTGGACGTGCCTCAATCAAGCGGTCCAGTTCGGTCTGCGCTTCTGCCATCGCATTCTGATCGTATGCGGCCGCCGTCTCTGCTTCGGTTAAATGCGTATTGGCGGCGATCAGCAACCGACGGTAATGGCCACGCTGCAGCAAAAGCTGCCGATCGCGAAGGTCTTTCCATTCGCGCTGCTGCTTCGCGGCCCGCTCGAGTCGCTTCAGGTTCGGCTCAACCTGCGAGAGCAGGTCAGTAAGGCGAGTGACGTTAGTATCGGTTTCGTTGAGGTTGCGCTCACCTTCGGCTACGCGTAACCGCAGTCCCGTCAGGTCGGCGGCGTGTTCGAAGAGACCGCGACGATCCTCGGCACGCTGGCTGAGCGCGGCATCTACAAGGCCCTGGCCCACAACGGTGTAGCTCTGCCCGAGCGATGCCACCAGCCTGGCCACATCCTTCAGGCGTACCTTGCGTCCGTTAATAAGGTATTCACCACCACCGCCCCGGAACGCTCGCCGTGTAACAGTCACCTCTGCGAACTCGCTCGGAAGCCACTTTTCCTCGTTGTCGAATGTAACGGTAACTTCGGCCATACCGCTTGGAGATTTGCCGCGACCCCCGGCGAAAATGACATCCTCGGTCTTCTTGCTGCGCAATGCGGAGTGACTCGTCTCACCCAGCACCCATCGCACAGCATCTGCGATGTTGCTCTTGCCGGATCCGTTCGGCCCGACAACAGCGGTGATTCCTGGCTCGAACTGGAGTGTGGTCTTGGTGGCAAAGCTCTTAAACCCGTGCATATCCAGCCGGGAGAGCTTTGGTCTGGGTTGTGTTTCCTGTTCAGCCATGTCCAGATTCAGTCTAATGAGTACGTTGGGCGCGTCAATTAAATGGGCATGCCTCAACGATCAAACCGTAACGGCAATTGGCATTATTGCGCGCCATTGCAATGATTCAGGATACACCTTCGGTCATCGCCATGGCGAAACGGAAGAACCGTAAGCGTGTGACCTTTTGGAACATCTGCGCATTTGAAGCTTCAGGTGGTAGCATCGGGGTGAACCACAAGCAGGTTCGCACACCCGGAGGATTCGGGGGAGCACGTGTTCGCGTGCGGCCAGCAAGAATCGGGGATCGCATGGCTGAACCAGCCGGTTTCCCGGCTGGATGCACCGGTTCTTACCGCACGCGAAGACGTGACGCAGGGGGCGATACGGCAGAAACGTACCGTCGCGAATGGCTATTCAATAGTAGTGACGCTGCAACAAACCAGCAGTTGGTTGACCGGACGAGAAAGGAGCACGCGTGCCAAACTCACCAGAACAGTCTGATTCACGCCTGATCCATCTCTTGCCCCATCTCCAGCGACGTCAGCGGTATAACCCGGCAACGCCCAATCAAAAACGACGCTCCGAGTTGCTGCTCGACGATGCCAGTGCCGATCGCCTGGTGCGTATTGATGCCGCCATGCCGCCTATTGATGGTGAGCAGGAAGGCATCTCCCACATGGCATCGCTCACCCTGGGAGTATCTTCTGGTGCGTTTTATCCGCACATCGCCACGGAAGATACGCCCGCTGCCGCTGCTGCCCTTGGGTTCTCCGAAATGGAAATCATGCTGCAGACCGCCGGCGAGTACGAGCTCTCATTCGCCCGGAAGGTTGCAGAGCGCGCCAGGGAGGCGGGAGTTTCGATCCGCTCCGTCCATACGTTGGAGCACTTTCATCAGGTGCTATCTCCATATAAGCGCCGCGCAGAAGAGGGCCGGGGAATGATGGCTCACGCCATCCGCTTCGCCAGTACTGTGGGTGCCAGGGTCCTCGTATGGCATGGTCCGAAACGAACAGAGGTACAAACCCCGCACGGTTGGAACCGCTTCATTGAAGAGACGCTCGAGATCACCAGCCAATGTGCTGAGGCTGGCATAACGCTGGCAATCGAGAACGTTGGCCGAAGTGCGCTGGGACAAGTGCGTGATATCACTGCATTTGCCAAACACCTCGGCGAGTTTGATGAAGATGCGTTTGGCTTCGTGTTCGATCCATTCCAGGCCGCTGAGGCTGGCGCCAATCCATTCATGATGCTCGCCGCCATGGGCAACCGTGTAGTCAATGTGCATATCAGCGACTGGCTGGAGGAGGATCCATCCCAGCGACACCTTCCTCCCGGCGACGGCGATCTGCCATGGCCAGCCATAACACGGGCTATCGCTGGTAGTGGCTTCGAAGGCCCCCTGATGATCGAGGGTTCGCTTGGTGGTGGGGATGATGTCGCCAAACGCGTCCGACAGACAATGGAACCGTTGATCCGCTCGATCTTCAACTTCCCGCCTCGCGGTGGCTCACGGCAGCAAGGCTTGCCGCCCCCCACAGAACTGCCGATTGGCGTACAGGAGGGGATTCGACTCTTCAATCAACGACGCTTCTATGAACAGCACGAAGTAATAGAACACGAGTGGCACGCCGAGCGCACAGGCATTCGCGTGCTCTATCAGGGCATCCTCCAAATCGGTGTAGGGTTCCACCACGCGCTAAACAGCAACTACAAGGGCGCAGTTACGCTCCTTACTGATGGCATCAGCAAGGTTGAGAAGTTCCTGCCCGAAGCACTCGGTATAGACACCGCCCGTCTCGTCCGGGAATCGCGAACGTGCCTGGAACAGATTACCGCCCTCGGTGATCGCAATATCGCTGCGTTCGAAATTGAAACCATTCCCGAAATCCATTTCGTGACCTCCCACGAATCTTCCAGCTAAATCGCCGTCGTTGCGGCCATATTCACAATAGTGCTCCCGATTACATCCTCGTAAAACACCACCCCATGCAAACCTCGCTATTCGCAATGGCACGGAGGTTGCATAGGGGATACCGAGGTTTAAGGCGCTGGCGACCAAACTAATCAGGTTTTTGTTCGCTGCGTATGTATTCAAGGAGAGTTTATTATGAGCAACCGCGATCCTCTTTACGGCAAATCGAACCAGGGAAGCATGGGTAGCAATACTGGTGACTCCAAGCCTTTTGGCTCATCTGGTGAGTTCAATAAGGGCACCGATGAAGCCAAGGACAAGCTATACGACGGCCTGAACAAGGCAGATGACATGGCCAATGATGCCCAGTCCAAAATGGAGGAAGGCAAGCAAAAAGCCGGCGATATGGCTGGCAAGGCCCAGGGCCGGGCTGATGAGGGTATGGATAAGGCCGCCGATGCGATGGATCGCGGCGCAGACATGTTGCGCGAACGCGGTAACCAGCAGGGCGGAACCATGGGTAACGTCGCAGGTACTGCTGCCGACGCCATGGAATCTGCGGGATCCTACCTCCACGACGCCAACACCGGCGAAATGATGGATCAACTCGAATCCTACATCCGTAAGAACCCAACCCAGTCACTGCTGATCGCCGCTGGCGTCGGCTTCGTGCTCGCCAAGGCTTTCAAGTAGCAATGGCCTTCAGCACAGGAAGAGGTAACTATGGATGACCAACGCAGAAGTGGACAGCCACCGTTCGACGGAGATGCGACCGCTGGTCGCTCTACGACCAATGGCGGAGCCAGCCTTGGTGATACCGTAACCGGCATTATCGAGGATGTTCAGAACATCGTTCGTGGCGAAGTACAACTCGCCAAGACCGAGATCAAGGAAGACGCCGGAAAACTGGGCAAGGCGCTGGGAATGATCGGCGCAGCCGCATTTCTCGCGCTGGTAGGTTTTATCTTCCTGATGCTCGGCGTTACATACCTGCTCAACAAATCACTGGAAATGTGGATTTCCGCCGGCATTGTCGGCCTCGTCTTGCTGATTATTGGCGCCATTCTTGGCGTTGTCGGCAAGAACCAAATGCAGGAAGCGAACCTGGTTCCTGATAAAACGATCGAATCACTGAAGGAGGACAAGGAATGGGCAAGTCATCAGATCAACTCCGTGAAGAACTAGACGCTCAGCGAGCCGATACCGGCGCGAAGATCGACAATCTTCAGCATCAGGTTGAAGACCAGATTGAGCACACTCGCGAGCAAGTGACGGAAACCGCACAGCATGTGCGAGATGAAGCACAGGCAGTGGTGACGGATACGGTGGATTCCGTGAAGCAGACCGTTGAGGACTTTGACCTCGAACGCATGGTGCAGGATCGACCGCTGCTCTCGGTAGGCGCAGCCATGCTTGGCGGCTTCATGCTCGGCGCGATGCTGGGCGGTGGAGACGGTTCCGATAACAACCCGAATCGCTACACAACAGCGCGTATGGGCAGTGGCACAGGCAGCCAATCTGGTAGCCAGTCCGATAGCTATAGCGGAAGCCACTCATCCAGTTCCGGCATAGGGAACAGCCTTCGCAGCGCTGCCCAGAAATCCGGATTGGAAGACACCATCTCCAATGCTGGCGCAGCCCTCATGGGAAGCGTGACCGAGCAGCTTAAGGACATGATGGACAAGAACTTCCCCGGCTTCTCCGACAAGCTCGATACCGCGCAACAGCAGTCCGGATCGTTCAAGGAGAAGGTGAGCTCTGCGCAAAAAGAAGCGCAGTCACAGTAGCAATCGCAGTACGGGGCTGCATCCCGGTAACGCAACGCTATGAGTTTTTTGATGTGCGGGCTGCCTGACTGGTAATGCCCGCACATCACTGTCACAAAACAGGGTGGAGTGTACCGCAATCAATCCGGGAGCAATGGGGTGTTGATTGGGAGTAAAGAGAGCAGGTATCTATGATTTCAGGATTTAAGGGAATGAGTCCGGTCGGCGTGGCCAAACAGGCGGTCAAAGAGTTCATGGAAGACGACATGACAACGCACGCCGCCGCGCTGACGTATCGATTCCTGCTTGCTATCTTCCCGTTCCTTATCTTTTTGCTTACGGTGCTTGGCGCGTTCAACATGGATCAATTCTTTGATGCCTTGCTCGATGAGGCCAGAGGAGCGCTCTCTCCCGAGTTGTACACGCAGTTTGAAAAAATCCTGAACCAGGTTGAATCCGGGGCCAACGGGGGCCTGCTTTCCTTCGGTCTTGTGCTCGCACTGTGGTCGGCAGCCGGTGGTGTGCGCTCGCTAATGCACGCACTTAACGTCGCCTATGACGTTGAGGAAGAACGAGGAGTGGTGAAAAAGTACCTGGCCTCACTTCTATTCACCGTTGGTTTGGCCGCAATTTTCCTGGTGGCACTGGCGCTCATGTTCATGGGGCCACAGACTATCGAGTGGTTGGCAGATCAAATCGGGTTAGGCAGCGTCGTCGTCACACTGTGGACATGGTTGCGCATCCCTGTCGCCATTGTCCTCATGGTGCTCGCCATAGCGCTCATCTACTATTTCTTCCCGAATGTGGACCAGCCGTTTGTCATCGTCTCTCCGGGTTCCGTTTTCGCAGTCATTGTATGGATCATCGGTACCCTGGGGTTCTCGTTTTATCTCAGCAACTTCGGCAACTACAACGCTACCTACGGTTCGCTGGCCGGTGTCATCGTGCTGCTCTTGTACATCTACATTTCCTCAATGGTCCTGCTTCTTGGAGCCGAGTTGAACGCCGTGATCTTCAAGGCGCACCCGGATGCCGATGAGGAGAACGTGAAACAGGAGGATGTGCAGGAAGCAAAGAGCGAGGCGCG